>JACUTP010000088.1 GCA_014859785.1 Candidatus Methanoperedentaceae archaeon
CCCTGATAAGAATAGCATCGCTGCTTCATGATATTGGAAAGCCGAGGTCTTATACATCAGAGAAAAAAGGATTACCGTTCCATGATCATATTACGCAGACAGAGGAAATAGTTAGACATATCCTTGAACAGGTTCCGGAATCGCTTAACACGAAATATGATTTGAAAAGAATATTGCCAGGACTTGCTGCAAAGCATCATAAGTGGAAGTCTGAAACAATTCTTGAGAAATTAATCGGGGAAGCAGATTCCATTGCTTCTGCTGCTGACAGGAAATATGACATAAAAGCTGAATTTAAGGACGGCTCTCTTCATGTTGATTCAAATGATAAGATATTTCCGCATGAATTTTTCTTTAATGACGGCGACCTTCAGTGTGAGAATGCTTCTGAGCCAGAAATAGCAGGATATAAAGGTGAAATAAAAAAAAACGCAAAACCAGTATTAGAAGGAAAATCAAACTTAAAAAACCTCATACTTTTCAGGGATTCGGTCATAGATGGTGGAACCATACAATACATGGGTCACCATTCTCAAATACCTGGTGAGATAAGTATTCTGGCTCTTGATATTATGCAGATACAGAATTATATCAAAGAAGCGGAAAAGCTTCCCATGCTAAGAGGCGGCAGCTGCATAGTAAATCAGGCACTTGATAACGCTTCTAAATTAATATCACGTGAAGTTTGTGAAGAAGCGGTGCTTTTCAAAGGGGGCGGTAACCTTCTTGCATTGATACCTTCCAATAGGGAAATTGAGGGTAAACTCAGGAACGATATTGAAAGAGATATTCATTCAATCTCCCGCGGGGGATTGAATGCGGCTGTTGTTACAGTTCCTGTGGCTTTAAATGACCTTGGTGGTAATTTTAAAAAAGTACTGAATTATGTGCGGATTGAAATTGACCTTAAAAAGAACCGACGAAGAAAAGAAAAAGTAATCAAGCCATCAAAAAGAGATGATATATGTCCTTTTTGCTTTATAAGAAAAGCTGGAAAGTATGATTCAGATACAATCTGCAGGGTTTGTGCTGAGAAGAAAGAACAGGGAAGAGATATAAGATACGGGCAGCTGAATAAGTATCTTGATCTGGAGCTTCTGAGGAGATTTAATCTTAAAGTACCGAACGATAATAATCAAATCGGAAATTCGATAGCGGTAATAGCTATTGATGGGAATATGATGGGGCGCATATTCTTGCAGACACTTTCACCTGCTGATTATAATTATAAAAGCGAGACATTTGATAAAAGATTCTCGGAAATATTCAAGAAGACAATAGATGAATTCATTGAAAACGATGATACCCGCAATCTTATTGAAAACAAAGGGTTTGCAGGTATTGATCCATTATACATTGGCGGGGATGATATACTTCTAATAATTAATGCGAAAGGAGCACTTAAATTCTGCGAAGCATTTACAAAGAATGTGGCAGATGGTTTCAGGTTTTCAAGGAAGTTCAATAATGGAAGTTCTTTTGATAATCCAACAGTTACGGTATCCTGTGGAATAGCAATTGCTGACGCAAAGTTCCCTATATATTTCCTTCTTGAAGCAGCAAGAAAAATGGAATCCGAGGCTAAATCAAGTTTCAGGAAAAAGACAGAGACTGATAGTATGAACCTGGTAAAGATTCCAGATGGCACAATTGCATTTACAGCTGTTAGCGGAGCTATGCCGTCCAATGACCACCTGTGTTTTACACTGCCTGATCACAGAGAAGAATTTGACCTACTTAATAATATTATTTCAAAGAGCCTTGAAGAGGATAACCGGACAATGATTTCAGAAATCCTGAGGTGCGGAAAAACAGAGATTGAACAGTTGAATTTGATAAAATACCTTTATTCCTCAGGTTTTAGAAAAGTCAAGACTTCCGAACTTAATAACTGGCTTGATACCTGTGAATGGATGGTCAGGGTTCTCAGGAGCGATGAACTGCTAAGGTCAACAAAAATGATAGTGCCGCAAATATGGCATGAGGGGGAATAAGCATGAAAATATTGAAAGTTACCCTGTTATTTAAGAACGAGTTCCACACGACAGGTGAGTCAAAAGGCGCTTTTATAGACCTGCTGAAAGATCATAATGGAGTGCCGTATATTCCAGCCACGCATATTAAAGGGATAATGCGCTCTGAGGCTGAGCGATTATTACGAAAAAAAGAAGGGATTCCATGCAACATCACGGGTGTTGAAGTTTGTGATGAAGTCAAAAATGGAAAATACAGGTGTGATGTTTGCAGGATATTTGGAACCCCGAACGTTGAAGGCGGAATGGATTTCAGGGACGGTAAGATAAGGATAACACAATTTCGGACAGAGGATAATATAATACCTGTTTCAAGAATGCATGTATCCATTGACAGGGATAAACAGGTCAATTCAAAACAGGCGCTTTTCAATATCAGTTCAGTTCCACAGGGTACACGATTTACCGGATACCTGTTTATAAAGAGCGAATTAAATGATTCAGAGAACAGGTTACTGTATGCAAGTCTTCATTCAATGGGACATTACGGGATTGGAAAGGACAGGTCACGTGGTCTTGGCGGGATAGAGAGCATCGATGGTTTGAAGATTAGCGAAATTTCAGAGGATGAATATATGGAGGGCAGGTAATGATACAACTGGAAGGGACAATAACAGCATTATCGCCGCTACATCTGGGAAGCGGCAGGTCAAAAGGGACTTTTATTCCAACACTGCCGTATATACCCGGAAGAACGCTGAGGGGTATGGCAGGGTATTACCTGTTTAAGAACGACAGGGAGCTTTTCAATGATATAGGGATTGATGAAGAGAACGATATTTCAAAAATGGGTATTATTTTTAAGAATTCATACCCTGTAAACAATGACAAGAGGAGTGTTTTTTCACCAAGTTCTGTTGAATGGTGCAAGAAGTGCGGGAATCTTCTTAAAAAGGGTGAAACTGAATGTGACGCGATAGTAGATGGAATGCCATGCCTGAATGAAGGAAAAAAGTTTTCAGGGCTTATGGATTTTGATTCCCACGTTAATAAGAAACTGAGTACCATTTCCGGTCATTTCATATCGATTGAAACAAAATGCCCCATCACCAGGAATGGACATACGAGCATGCCTGAAAATTCTGCTCTTTCCCCTTACCATGTTGAAAGCATAGGCAGCGGCGCAAAGTTCAGGTTCAGGCTGCTTGTGAAAGATGAGTTTGCTGATAGAATAAAAGAAGCTTTTGATAGAGCGGGTATATTTTATGGCATCGGCGGCTTCCGGTCAAGGGGATACGGGAATGTGAAATTTGAATTTAAGGAAAGCCATGACGTTGAAGCTCTTATTGAGAAACGGGCAGGAGTTCTCTCAGGTGCGGGCTCAAAACTTCTTGTTGCTAATTCTGATATGGTGATACGAGAAGGTGATTATTCAATTGTGGGATTTGATGAGCATTTTCTTGAATATGCACAAAGCACCCTTGAATCGCTTGGAAAAAATGGGATAATTAAATATTCAGAGCCTGTGGAAGCAAAAGTATCTGAGGGTACCGCAAGAGGCTGGTCTCTAAAACAGAAAAATTCACTTTCCGAGATCATTCGATGTATCGGTGCAGGAAGCTGTGTCCGGATTTCAGGCGATGGTGAGGCGATGGCAGTTCTTGAAACTTTCGGGATAGGTGAGATGATAAATTGCGGTTACGGGGATGTGTATTTTACAGGTGATGCGGTATGAACCTGGATGATATTAATCAAAAGGCATGGGAGCTTGCTGCTGGTTCTATCATGTATAAGAACCGGAAATTCGAGACTTATTCGAACAAACAGATAAGGGGGTTCTTTGAACTTGCAAAATCAAAAAATTTTGATAAAGATATTGATTCTCATATAAGAAAATACAATCCTCAGCCTTCGCAGGGACAAAATCTTCATAAGATAGCAGGGGAACTCAATAAAATGAAGGAGTTGAACGAGAGCACAGGAAATAAATTCAAGGAGATAAGCCGCGGTCTTTCGGCAGGTGACAGGATGAAACTGTCGCAGTATTTGATGTGGAATATAAAAATTATTGAAAATGAAATAGGTGATATTGATAAGTTAAAACTGATTCTTGATTGTGAAAATGTTAAAGAGCCCGAACATATCATTGAATATTTGACAAGACTTTCAAAGGATATTGGAAATGAGAGGCATTCCAGACAAAAACATGATAATAAGGAGCGGAGGAGATAATATGGATATTTCAAAAGATGAATTGAAGGAAATTGCATTGAGTTCTTATGAACTGCTGGTAAAACTTCCGGCGCCGAAAGCACCTGAATCAGAGCGTGATAAATATGAGATTACTTCAAGGAGTAAACTCAAGACGCTGCCTGAGGCTCTGCGGGAGAACGAGGACAGCGCTGCAAGTATTACACATTTTGTTAAGCATCTGTCATATTCACTTCCGCGTGCTGAAAGCGGGGATGGGAAAGGTATGCTTTCTTTTATGTACCTGCTTCTTGAAAAGATAAAAGCCTACCATGATAAAGACGATACCGCTGATAAGAAGGTAAGTAAAATAAAATATCTTGTTGGTTACACGAACTGGAATATTGATGCCGTATGTTCAATTTTCACGGCGCACAGGGATGATAATGAGCAGGTAAAGAAAAGACTTGAGGTTATGTTATCAGCAGAGCTTGGTGTGGTTGGGGCAGGAGATAATGTCGATAAAATCGTATCAAATATAATGGGATGGAAAAAGAAATCTGATGAAAAGCAACAACCCAGACCACAATATAAACAACCTCAAAAATTCCAGAGGGGGAGATACTGATGTACAGGACTTTCGAAAACCGGGCTATTATCCAGTACACTGTTAATACAATATCCAGCCTTCATATAGGCGGACACGGGACGACAGCTCCTGCTGAAATGGATCACCAGGTCATTAAGAACAGCAGTGGTTTTCCGATAATTCCGGGGAGCAGTCTTAAAGGAGTATTCAGGACTGAACTTGAACGGTTGATCAAAGGGCTGGGTATAGATACGTGCACAGTTCCTGATGTATGTAAAAGCAAGAAGAAAAAAGATGTTGAAACAGAATGTCCCGTGTGTTTGCTTTTCGGAGGCGGTGAACTGGCAGGCTCTGTGAGGATAAAGGATGCTACAGCCAGGAGACAAAAAACCACGGTGCGTGATGGTGTTGCAATCGAGCGAAAAACGAGGAAAGCCAAAGATAGAGCAAAATATGATATTGAGGTTGTCCCGAAAGGGACAGAGTTTGGCGGGGAAATTGTGATAGAGAACCTGAATCTATCTGGTCATGAGAACGCTAAACTTGGAGGTTTTCTGGGTCTTGTTGAGTTCTTCAATGCGTGTTCCGGCTCGATCGGGCATGCCACATCAAGGGGTTTTGGTCAGGTAAGTATCAACATTGATAATTTCAGGATACTTACTGCTGATGATTACTTAAACAGCAATTATGACGGGAAAGTGTATGCTTCAGGTGATGCAGGATTTGGTGAAATGAAAGATGAAGCAATTAAGAACTGGGGCATTTTCCTGAAGAGTTTAAGAAAGAATCCAGCAACTGGAATTTGAGGTACTATGCCTGATTTTGATATTTTCAAAAACAGATGGTCAATCAGTGCACGAATCGAGCTTGAGACCCCGCTTCGCATAGGCGGGGGTCAGAGCGCTGCTGAGTATTCCATTTCTTCAGCGCCTGTGCTGCTTACATTTGATGCAAAAACGAGGCAGTATGAGGCGTTCATTCCTGGCAGCAGCCTGAAAGGAGTGCTGCGAAGCACTGTTGAGCGGCTTATCAGGACATTTAATGACGAAAAAAGCTGTGTGAGCGTGAAAAATAAGAAAGACCATGACAGGAGTTTGTGCGGCAACTGCGTTTCCTGCGGTATTTTCGGCTCGATGGAAGCTGGCGCGAAAATCCGGGTGAGAGATTCTCATTTATCTGATAATAGCAGGGATATTATGTCTGTTAAGGAGATGCCTCATTGTGCTACTGATTACAGGATAATGGGTGGGATGTTTAAACCGAAAACCGGTTATGATAAAAGACGAAAAGTCGAAACTGTTAAAACAAGTCCACGTTTTGAAGAAACAGTTACTTCTGGCACCTGTTTTGATGTTCTTATTGAAATGGATAATGCTGATTATACAGAGTTTGGTCTTATTCTTCTTGCGCTTGATGAGTTTAATAAGAAAAGGGTGCAGTTAGGCGGCGCAGCATCACGAGGGAATGGATTTGCCAGTGTCACTGATATTTCAGTTAAGGAAAAAACAATGGGTAATGATATGAGAATATCTGAAACAGAACATGATATAGATAAACTCATGCGGGGTGGAAAGAAATACCTGAAAGAAATCAACCGGGATAATAATACAGACAGGCGCGACTTTGATATTTATTATAAGGCGCGCGCCCCGAAAAGTACAGAAGGGCATATTGTTGCGCTTCTCAAGGTCACGACCCTGACTGATTTTATTATGCCGGGTGTTGAGGAAGCGACCGTGACCAGTGGGAACCTGCCTGTTATCCCAGGTTCCACAATTAAAGGTTATTTCAGGCATAAACTGGTTGAGAAGTGTGATGCTGATACCATTAAAGAGATATTTGGCTATACGGATAACCACCGGGGCAGGCTGCTTATTTCCGATGCTTATTCAGACGAACTTACAGAGTATGATAGAATTCCTGCAAATTCTGTCCTTCGGATGTGGATGGTATTTGATAATATGACAAAAGAAGAGATTCTGTTAATTGACGAACTGAGAAAGCAGAATATCATAGTTACAGGAAGGACAAGTTCAAAACTGGATAAAAAAACAGGGAATGCTTCGTTTAATGTGATACAGATACAGATGGAATATGAAAAACTTGATATTTTCAGGATACCTGATTATCTTGAGGGGATTTAATGAACGTCTGGATAACAACTGTCGGCTCAAGCCCGTTTGCCGTGATAAATACGCTGTGGGCTGCATGTGAGCTTGATGATTTCGTGCCTGAGAAGGTGTATTTTTTATGTAATGACAAAATGGCTTCACAAATAAATCTTATCAAGGAGTGGATAATCCGTATAACCCATGAGTACGGGAAAAATGTAAGTTTTGTTGAGAAGAGAAGCAAGGAAGAAGATTTTATCAGTTATTCAAAACTTGTCAAGTCTTTAATCACTGATGAGAGGGAACAGGGCAATGTGATTGCTATTGATATTACCCCAGGGCGAAAGATAATGTCTGCTTTTTCGATGTTTTACGGACTTTTGCCAGACGGCGCTGATAGGGTGTATTACCTGCATCTTTTTGATGTGAAAAAGTACGGCAATAAATCTTTTATTGATATACCGGCAGATGAGCATAATCTTATTAACATGAAGGAGATGGTTGCCTGATGCTTATTTCACGGGAAGGGCTGGTTGTATTGCTAAATGCGATGTATTATGGTGGCGCAAGGACGATTGAGATTTCGTATCCGCCCGTTGATATGGTGTTTTCTATTAATCTGATGGATAAAAAATTAAACACTAT
>JACUTP010000262.1 GCA_014859785.1 Candidatus Methanoperedentaceae archaeon
ACCTTGTGGAAAACCTGAGGACATGGAAAGAGCTCGATAAAATCGAGACGAGTATAATTTATGAAGTCTTGAAATCCGGATACCACAATATCTCAGTGGATGACCTGTGAGGATGCCGGCTTGAACAAAGAAGTGCCAGGCTCAGTGAGAAAAGAGGTCTATATACTTTCCATTTCTAATTTTTTCTCAGACCTTGGTTCAGGGATGCTGATTACTCTTGTCCCCCTGTACATTATCGGTCTTAAATCTTCGTTCCTTGACATGCCGCTGATGATGAAAGCAGGGCTTGCTGCCAGTATTTTCGGGCTGGCAATGGTAGCATTCCAGCCTATCACCGGCAGGCTCCTTGACCGTCTTGACAAAAGAAAACCATTCATCCTTGCCGGATTTATTATGTATTTCCTCATGTCATTATTATATGCCCGAAGCTCCAGTTTTGAAGGACTCCTTGTCATCAGGTTCCTTCATGGAATGGCAGTTGCTGTGATATTTCCTGCAATTATCACTATGGTAATCCACCTTTCAACAGAAGGTACAAGGGGAAAGACTCTGGGCGTATATTCGACAATAAGAGGTCTCGGGTTCGGGTTCGGTCCTCTTGTCGGAGGGGCGGCAGCCACATATTTAGGATTCCAGGCAGCTTTCTATATCTGTGCGATACTTGGATTGGCAAGTTTTTTCCTTGTCAGCAGGTTTGTCAGGGAAACAAAGGGGGAGGAAACACAAAAAGATGACAGTACCGGCGATAAAAAAGATGTTAAAATATTAATCCTTGCTTTTGCCATGTTCCTGACCATGCTTGGTCTGATGATGATTGCAGCGCTGCTACCTGAATATGAGGTCAGGCTCAATGCATCAGAGTTCTTGCTGGGTGTTGCAGTATCTGCTTTCATGCTCACAAGATTGGTATTCCAGATACCTTTTGGCACATTATCAGACAGGATAGGACAGAAAAAGATGATAATTGCTGGTATGTTATTATCAGCACCGCTTAACCTGGCACTTGCTTATGTCCCGGATGCTGGCAGCCTGATAGCCATAAGAGCATTGCAGGGTATTGGTGTGGCTATGATAGACACGCCTGCCATGGCTCTTGCAAGTAAAATATCCGGGGGGAAAAACGTTGGAAAGAATATGGGAACAATAACAGCAGCATATGGTGCAGGAATGACAGTCGGACCGCTTTTCGGGGGAAGCTTTGCAGGGTATCTTGGATTTGAGGTGCCTTTCTATGTAACCGGATTGCTAATGGTACTGGCTGCTGTACTTGTATGGAAAAAGATATGAAAAAATT
>JACUTP010000263.1 GCA_014859785.1 Candidatus Methanoperedentaceae archaeon
TATAATTTGAATTTCGGGGAAATCCATGATGCAAACTCAAACGCGATATCTTTATGGGCATAAGTTCCGCCATATCTCCCTGCTTTTGCTATAATGCCTATTGAGTTTGTTTTTTCTACCCATTGCTTAACAGAAAGCGTAAACCTGTTTAGTCCTGCCTGGTTTTTAATTCCCTCGAATTCGGGGGAATTAAAACCTGGGTTATATAGTTCCTCCCAAATTCCTAAAAATTCAATTGTGTTTTTGTTCCTGAGCCATTTTTCAATCAGGACAAGACCGTTTTCGATATTTTTAACCATATCTGTTAAAGAAATATAATCTTCAGCCTTGTAATTGTAATATGATATTTCAGTTCCAAGAACCTGGATTTTTTCCATGTCAGCTTCTCCTGATGTCCACTTCAATTATCTTCATGGTATCATTGCCGAATATATCAACAACTTTGAAAGAATCAGTTTATTATCTCCCCATATCAATTTATTAGTCCACCCTGATAACTGCCTTCCCCTGCCGTCCAGACCAAAATCAAACAGCGATTTTTGCATCTTAACATCAGATTCAACGCGCGGCTCATCCACCTGTTCGATTGTCTGGAAAGGCATGACAATATTACATACATCACTGGTTTTACCATTCCATACAAGTTCAACCTCCCGTTTATCCTCAAACAGCAGGAACCTGTACTTTTCAGGCAGGGGTTTCCCAGACTGGAGATAGTTGTTTATGTCCCGTATTTCGTTATCTGTGAGAATTGCCATGTTGAACTGCCGCCTTTATTCGATGTTAAAATACTATTAAAACATTGTGATAACATAATTCCTATTTTTTCATAATACACCATCTATCCTGATTATTCCATCCTCAAGTTCCTTAAACCCTGACACCACACATCTTAAGAAATTAACAACCTTCCCCGCACTGTCAATTATCACGCCGTCGCCTGACGCAACAATACACTCCGAATTCTTAAGCTCATAATCCGCGTGCTTCGAGGTCTTTGCATCCCCTTCTATTCCGCATTCATCTAATTTCTCACGCAGCATCCTTGCAAACAAACCGCTTTTACTAATCTGCGAATCAAGAAGGAAACAAGTAAACGACGGTTTCACCTCATTCAGGAAACCAAGTATGAGTTCAATAGCCTTTCCGGTGTTTTCATGTGTTTCGTAACTCCTGAAAGCGCCCTTCGTATCCCGCACCACGCCGTCATCGCAGAGGTACGCCTTTTTTTCAAGGATGCTTTCCATCCCGATAATGATATTATACCCATCAATCACAATTTCCCTCCCCCT
>JACUTP010000264.1 GCA_014859785.1 Candidatus Methanoperedentaceae archaeon
TTCTCGTGGGATACAACTCAAACGGTTTTGATATTCCATATATCGTGGACAGGGTCAAGATTCTTAACAAGAAAAAGGCAAATATCGAACCGCTAATGGGCAGGGACGGAAGGGCTGTCTATTACCGGAAAATCGTGAATACCACCAGGATTACAGCAATCGGGCGCATAATTGTTGACGTGCTTCCCCTTATCCGCCGGGAGTTCAGCCTCAAGCGGTACACCTTGAAAAACTCGGCAAAGGAACTTCTCGGAATGGAGAAACTTGACGTACCGGTTCTTGAAATGGAATCGTACTGGAACGAAGGCGGCGAGAAGCTCGGAAAACTCATCGAATATGCAAGAAGGGATTCTGAACTTGCGCTTGCATTCCTCATTAAACTCAAACTCATCGATAAGTACATAGCACTTGCAAGGGCAAGCGGGACGCTGCTCCAGGATATACTTGACGGGGGACAGACCCAGATGGTTGAGAACCTGCTGCTGCGTGAGTTCATGAAACAGAAGCGGGTTTTATCCGCAAAGCCGACCGGGGATACCAATGACGGGCGGTTTGACGAGGAAGAGGAACTCAAAGGGGGCGAGGTTCTTGCGCCAAAAAAGGGGCTGATTGAAAATATTGTAATACTTGATTACAAGTCCCTTTACCCGACAATAATGATGGCGCATAATCTGTGTTACACAACCGTAATAGTTGACGAGAAGCCTGATGATGTGGTTGTGTCGCCCTCCGGCGGTGTTTTTGCCTCGTCAAAAGTGGTGAAAGGCATTGTGCCTGCCATACTTGAAGACCTGCTTAACAGGAGGCAGGCAACCCGCGAAAAAATGAAAACGGCTGATGAGGATGAGTACAGGGTGCTTGATGCCACGCAGCTTGCGCTTAAGATATTGCTTAACAGTTTCTACGGATATTCAGGGTATGCAAGAGCCAGGTTATACAGTATAAAGCTTGCAAGTTCTGTCACAGGTTTCGGGCGTGAGAATATACTGAGCACAAAAGCTCTTATCGAGGATGAACTCAGGGAAATAATAGTTGATGGTGGTGCAGCATATACAACTGATGAAGCAAAACAGAAAGCCATCACTGGAAGACCTGTTCCCCTGTCTGTGGTTTACGGGGATACGGACAGCGTTTTTGTGAATCTTGTTGATGAGGGGATTAGTCTTGAAGAGTCAGAACTTATCGGGAAAAAGATTGCAGGAATTGTTACATCTTCACTCCAGAAGCCAATGGAACTTGTTTTTGATTCCATAGGGAAACGAGCAATATTCATCGCCAAAAAAC
>JACUTP010000265.1 GCA_014859785.1 Candidatus Methanoperedentaceae archaeon
ATCAGCAGGTTGTGGGATATCCCGATATTATCCCAGCGCTGTAATGTCATCTGGCGCACGTTTTCTGTTTTCATGAGTTTCTTGAAACCCTCGGGTGCGTCTTTTAATAACGGCAGGATATAGTTGGCTGCTTTTTCCCAGTCTATCACGGTTTCCCCGCTGTCTGCATACCCGCTCACGCTGGCAATCCTGAGTTTTTCCTTCATGCCAGGTCGCCTGAATACGAACATCCCGCCAAGCGTGGGTATTTCTACTTCGATATCCCCTGTCCTGTCAAGGAACTGTTCTATGTTTATTTCCGGTGTTTCTGTTTTTTCTGTGGTATTGTTTTCCAATTGAATTTCCTCCTGTTAAAAATTAAAAATCACACAGCGTCAGGGTAGCTGTCCACTGCGTTTGCAACAACTGCCTTTACAAGGAATCCTGCGGTTGTGTCCCGAAGCGCCCTGATAGTCGAGTTGCTTGTGAGCTGCTCGTTCCCTGAGATGTTTAACGGGTAACTGCCGTACCTGCATCTCGGGAAGATTATCTCAAGACCATAGGTCAGGGCGGATACACCGCTGTCAATAAGGACGCCTGTGTCTGCAATGATGCTTAATGCGAATTCCGTACCGTTCTTGAACCTGTTATACTCTGTTTTTGAGGTATCCCTGCTTGAGAGGTCAATGGTCACATTTGCTTTACCTTCAGGGATGCTTCTTGGTTTTCCTGTCCCGTCCATGATAATATCGTCTGTTGACAGGTTATTGTCCAGGGTGAGTTTCGCTGTTTCAATATCATCTGCTGCTGATATGGCAGAAAAATCAGTTGTACCCACAGGAGCCGTCTTTGCAGTGCAGTTGTCGTAGACTGGCAGTTTGAAGATACCGGGTGATGTCCTTGTCCCGCTGACATCAGTCCCGTCAGCTTCGTCCCGTCCGTTAATCCCGATTTTGCCTTTTAACCAGTCCTGTTTCACGATTTCAAGTTCAAGCGTGTTTATCTTACAGGCGCTATCCTGCAGCAGTAAAGGAGCAGATGGCAGTCCGCCCACGTTCTTGAATATCTTGAATGTGCGAAGGGATGCGCCTGACAGGATTTTTGCTTCATGGGAGTATGCTGAAGATACGCCGTCCTGTGTGCTGGTAAGGGTACCGAGTCCCCATTTTAAAAACCATGGCAGTGAATCCACATCAGGATTAAACTCAATATCCCCGCTTACTCCTCCGCCGAATATCTGGCTGACTATTTCTTCCCTTCCGCCTGTTATGTAATCAGGGGATTTTTCTTCCTTATCCAGTTT
>JACUTP010000266.1 GCA_014859785.1 Candidatus Methanoperedentaceae archaeon
CGGCTGGCACAGCCAGGTCAAGCCTGTTATTTGTTCCATAGTCATCAATCTTCCTTGAGGCAGCGGTTCTTCCGCTTGTCCTTATGGCTATGGTCTCACCTTCACTCCAGGGCACTGACACCTGGTAAAAGCCACCCTGTTTACTTGTGGCACTTGCTATTTGCGTACCGGCAGCATTATGCACTGTTATAGAGACATCCTGTTTCGTTATCCCATTATCAGTTACATAGCCCCAGTAGGATGTCGGAGGAAATTCTCCCTCTTGTGCTGCACTGACCGTACCTGCAGCAATCCCTGTGAGCAAGAGTACCAGAAAAACACACTTTATAACCTCTGGTAAACTTTTGCTATACAATGTTATTTTCATAATTCTACTATCTCCTGTTCAATTATATTCTATAATCTGTATCCTATTACCATCCCATCCAGATGATATAATAACTATAAGTAGTTAATACTATAAATCTTTCGGTAAAAATTCAATCAAATACATATCCCCACCATGCGGCTGGATTCCATCCTGATTTAAGCCGGATGCACTTATTTAAACTCCGCAGGGTATATGTGGACATAGAACCTCAGGTTTTGAGGCAACGGAGTCATATAATATGGACAGATTAGCATTAATTACAAGGAACACCGAAGAAATAGTGACACATGAAGAGCTTGAAAAACTTATCACTTCAGGCAAGACCCCGTCTGCTTACGTCGGGTATGAACCCAGCGGGAAAATACATATGGGACACGTGCTGACTGTGAACAAGCTCCTTGACCTCCAGCAGGCAGGTTTTAAAATCACGGTACTTCTGGCTGATGTTCATGCATACCTTAACGAGAAAGGGACAATGGACGAAGTACGTGAGGTCGCTGAATACAACAAGAGATGTTTTATTGCACTCGGGCTTGATGAAGAAAAAACAATTTTTGTTCTCGGCTCATCCTACCAGCTTGAACCGAATTACATGCTTGATGTCCTGAAACTTGCAAGAAGCACCACGCTGAACCGTGCGCGGCGGAGCATGGATGAGGTGAGCCGTGATGCAGAGAACCCGAAAGTTTCACAGATGGTGTATCCCCTCATGCAGGCTGTTGATATTGCGCACCTTGGTGTGGATGTCGCAGTCGGCGGCATCGACCAGCGCAAGATACACATGCTTGCAAGGGAAGGGCTGCCTGAACTCGGATACAAGGCGCCGACATGCATCCACACGCCAATCCTCCTCGGTCTTGACGGAAAGAAGATGTCATCCAGCAGCGGCAATTACATTTCAGTTGATGA
>JACUTP010000267.1 GCA_014859785.1 Candidatus Methanoperedentaceae archaeon
TCCAGCAGGCAGGCTTTCGGGCACTGTTACTGGATTGAATATTATCCACTTGATTTACTTGCCTTCTTTCTATATACCAATTTCCCTTTCGTCTTATGTTTCCGCAACCGGTTCCCTTAACCCAATTTCTTCCAGATAAGTCCTGACTTCATCTATATGGACACATCCCGCTTCCCCGGCATGCAGCAAAATAGATGCCCTCTGCACAGGGTCAGAGGGTGGTGTTCCGTTAACGCCGATTCCCTTTGAAGCAAGCCATGTAAAAAATTCCCTGTTTGTCATTATCAGGGGATTGGAACCTGAAACATCCATATCGCAATTGCAGTCTTCGCACATTTGTTTTTCCTGGCGGCACTATTTAGTTTTCCTTTTTTTGTCAAGATATCCCATATTGGGATGTACTCCCGGACTTGTTTTCAGGTCAGCGTTGTACCTGTCTATCAGGATTTTCCTCATGTCTTTTATCTGGGAGTTAACCATGGTTATATGGAGCTTTTGTGCCCTTGCAATTGCCCTGAGTTTGTTGAGTGCATCCATGGAATCCGGGTGCTCTGTTGGGTGGCAGAGGATATTGTCATCTTCAGGCTTATGTTTGAAATAGAGTACGTGGTCACCTGCCGGGTCCTTGAGTATCGAGAAGCCTTCAAGTTTAATCTCTGCTCCTTCGTAGGCAGGGTGTGTGCCATCGTCGAGGGATATCATGATTGAGTCTTTGGTTATCTTGCTGTCCCAGTTCTTGCTGGTTTCTTCGTCATCTATGAATGTGGCACGGAGATGGTCGGTTTCCAGGTGTGAGAATTTCTTATCAGGTTTTTTCTTTGTCATGGTTATGTTCCCCTGATTGGTAATGCTGGATTTTTTGTTTTTGATTCTGTACAGGTGTGTAGTACTGTTAAGGGTATTAATTTACCGTTTCCTGTCATGGTTGTTGTTTGTCTCCTGTTGTTTTATTACATGTTCTGGCAGGACTGTGCCTTAAAAACGGTTTTGTTCCTGATTTTGAACATGCTTGCTTTGTGCTTTGGGAGGCGCGGATAATGGATTCGCAAGTGGTTTTTTTGAGGATTGCGAAACTTGTTGGGGGTGGAGGGTGTCTTTATCCGGGGGTGTGGGAGAAAGGGATTTTAGACCGTAGTTGACAAATGCCAAATGACGCCAAATGACGCCCCACTTATTCATGCTTTGAACCGTCATTAGTTTTTTCCTCCTTCTTGTTAAATCCTGACTTTGACAGATAAATAATAATATTGTCCTCAGCATGTTTGTTATTAATGA
>JACUTP010000089.1 GCA_014859785.1 Candidatus Methanoperedentaceae archaeon
CAGAATCCTGTCAAGCACTTCTGCAAGACTGGATGAATCGGGTCCATGTGCCATATTTTTCATCTCCTTGTTTTATTGATATGCAGGATTGCTGCTTATGCAGCAATTCCCGGAGCCGCGCCAATAGCAGCCTGTTCGATTTTGGTCATTTCTTCAGCATAGTGCAGGTATGTATCTACAGATGCGACAACTACTCTGGCTTCAACTGTCAGAATCTCGATGCCTACGAGGGATACTCTTGCCCATACATCTACAACTACACCTTTGTCCAGAATCCTGTCAAGCACTTCTGCAAGACTGGATGAATCGGGTCCATGTGCCATATTTTTTCATCTCCTTGTTTTAATTTTTCCCCCAATATAAAATTGAGGAATGTAATGTTGTCATTTGTCCTTCTTTTTCAGGGTCAGTTTGAAAACCCCGTTATTATATGCGGTTTTTAGTAGCGTTGCACTGCATGGAAGCAGCACTTCCTTGCTATATTTCCGGTTCACGCTGCTGGCTTTAATAATAAGCAAATTTTCTTTTATCTCATGGGAGATGTCCTTTTCTTCAACTCCAGGAAGCTCGGCTATTACTTCCAGGCTCTGCGCTTCCTCAAAGATGTCCACGAAAGGCTCTCGCATCTCATCAACTTCTACACCTTTATCGGTCTCTCGCATAACATTTCCAACTCGCTCCACCTTCAGACCTTTGCCTCCCATACTGACAGAGAATCCATACATGGCTTTTCCGGCAGGTGTTTTTATTTCGCCAGTTCGTTCCTTTTTAACATGCCCTGACTTCTCAGCTTCAGAGACAATTTCCATGAAGTTACTCAATCCATTGAATATCTCACCAATACCAGATATTGAACCTGATGTACCAGTTCTTCCAGGACGCGGTCTTATCGGTCTTCCCATTTTTTTCTCCTTATATGCATATGTGGGAATATAGAATAGCATTGTCCCTTTTTTTGAGTGCTTTATTCCCACGATGTGGCTGATATTGACCATATAATCGGGAGCAAATCCGATTGTTTATGATAATTATCATAATAACACTTACTCAGTATTGTTTGATATAGTCTTTTATATTTTAAATTTTGTTCTGAGATTTGTTTCAAAATTTGAAACATCCTGTGGTTTAAATACAAGAATATCTTACTTTAATTCAAGAATGACGAAAATTAAGCTTCTTGTAGTAGATGATGCCCCATTTGTGCTAAAAGCGCTCAGGGACACACTGGAATCGCATGGATATGAAGTGCATGAAGCATCAAATGGGGAGGAAGCGATAGTAAGATACATTGAAGTAAATCCTGATGTAGTACTTATGGACATCCTGATGCCAAAGATGGACGGGATCAGCGCTATCAGGAATATAGTAAATAATGATCCGGGCGCAAAGATCATAGCAGTAACAGCTGTGGGAAAGAGCGGACTTGAGGCTGAATGTGTTAAGGCAGGAGCAAGCAGTTTTATCCTTAAGCCCTTTAAAACTAAGGATCTTTTAATGACTATAGGGCAGTTGAGTAACTATGAAGGGAATTGAAATTCTCAGGGCATACCAGGAAGAAATCATAGAGGCAATCCCGAGTACTATTATTATCTTTGATGTTGGGTTGAAGATATTATATGCCAACAGGAACTACTATCTAAAATCAGGTAAAAAGGAGCGGGAGGTAGTTGGCGAGCGGCTTGAACGGGTTTTCTCCTCAATGCTGATTGAAAAAACCAGGATAGATGAAAAAATCAGGCGGGTATTCGATACTGGTTCTCCTTTCAGCGGTGACCAGCTCAGATACCCGGGCGGGCTGTTCTTTTTTTATAAATTACATCCATTGAAAGAAGTTGATCTGAGCACAAGGCGGGTGATGCTTCTGATGGAGGACATTACCGAACTTACGCGCCTTGAAGAAGAGGTCAGGGATTCCTATGGTAAGCTTGAGAATGCGTATGCTGAACTCAAGGAAGAGGATGAGGTAAAATCAGATTTTATCTCAACTGCCTCGCACGAGCTTCGAACTCCTCTTACCGTGATAAACACCTACCTTGAGATGTTCGAGGATGGCATGCTTGGTGATTTAAGTGATAAACAGTATGAGAAGTTGGCTGTGATGCGATCACAGACAGACCATATGATACGGTTAGTTGGGGACATGCTTGATACATTAAGGCTTGATTCAAGGAAATTTAAGATTCAGAAATATCCGATAAAACTTGAAGTAATCGCGAAAACTGCCGTGGATGAGGTAAGCAAGCTGGCTGATATTAAAGAACATACGATATCATTATTGATAAATGGAAACCTGCACCAGATAGAAGGAGATGCGCAGCGTATAAAGCAGGTATTCAATAATTTACTCACCAATGCAGTCAAATATACTCCAAATAAAGGAAGAATAAAAGTTAATGTAAAAGAAGAAAAAAAGCACCTGGTTGTATCGATATCTGACACCGGCATAGGGATTCCTGAAAAAGAGCATGGGAAGATATTTCAAAAATTCTATACAGTTGGGGGCAACTCCCCGATGCGGGAATCTGACCGGATGGGACTTGGGCTCACCATCACCAAAGGAATCGTTGAGGCACATGGCGGCAGGATATGGGTTGAAAGTGACGGGGAAGGAAAAGGGAGCATTTTCTATTTTACTCTTCCAGTGTATGATTAAAATGCTTGATATCTTCAGGAGAAAGCAGCACGTAATTCCTGTCACTGAGCCTATAGCAAACTTCAACGGAGCAAAATTAGAAAGAGGAAGAAGCTATGTGGTAAAAGAGGACAGGTCAGATTCTGCTTTCCATATTTTTGTATCCATCATAAGGAGCGCATGTGCAGAATGCAGGCAACCTGAAACTTTTCCATGTGAAAGCATAGGATGTGAAATATGCACCCTGTCCTGTTCGTGTAAAAAATGTATCTACGCCAGGGCCCAGGGGGTGTGTTTTACAACAAGATCACCTGTTGATATCAGGGAGAAATATCTTATTCAAACTTCCCCGATTTTCTGGATAAGCAAACACGGGAATGAGAGTGTAAATCCAGCGGATCTTGAAATAATGGCAGGAAGGATAAATGACTTTTTCAAACGAAGTAAGAATCCGGTGGTAATGCTTGATGGTATAGAATACCTTGTTATTACGAACGGTTTTATTCCTGTTTTAAAATTTTTACATGATATAAGGGAAATGGTTATTCTGAAAAAAGCAATCTTTATTTTGCCTCTGTGCCCCGCAACTTTAGACGACAGAGAGAATGCATTTATTCAAAAGATATTTGATGATATAAATTCAAAATCAGTTTAATGATTATTATGATAATTATTATAGAAAGTTATATATAGGGATGAATTATTACTAATAAATTATCCGGAAATAACCATTGGAAGATATTCCGGATAAAAAACAGGGCAATTGAAGAATGGGAAAATCAAATTGATTTTTTTTTTTCATGATGCCATTCACTCATAAAAGGATGTTGATGGTATGAATAAACAGGAAAGTTATGGAAATACCGTAATTATTGGTGATTTTAATTCACTTTGTGCCGAAGATAATAACCGAAAGCAACAGAAATTGATGGAAGAAATTATAAAAAGTCATTTAGAGATTACCGTGCTTTCAATGCTTTCAGAAAAACCGATGAGCGGTCACGATATTATTAAGGGTGTTTTTTCAAGATATATGGTCCTATTAAGCCAGGGAACCATTTATTCACTATTATCTTCCCTGAAAGAAGACGGTATGATACTATCAATGTCTAACAAAGGTGACATGAGAATAAAAAAATATATCTGTGCCGGGGAAAAAATCCAGGAAACCCAGGAAAAATTAATTGAATTTATTGATACAATGGGGTATTTCCTGGAATCAATCAAAGAGGAATCAAATGTTAAAAAATTGCCTGACAGGTTTAGATGAATTGTTTGTAGAGGATAGCGACATACCGGTGGGCTCTGTGGTGCTTATAACAGGGATTGAAGGATCATTAAAATCCAGTTTTGTTTTCAGCCTGGTCTCAAACTATCTTGCAGGTAGCAACAGGCATGCTGTATATGCAACAATGGAAGAAACTGAGGAAAGTTGTCTCAGGAATATGAAAAGTATCGGGGTCAAGAAAATGGAAAATATGCATATTTTCGATTACAGGGATATGAGACATGAATTTAAGGATGTAGTGCCTGATATGATCAAGATTACGGAGGATATGATAAATTTCTATAAGAATAAATATCCTGATATCACAGTTTTTGCCTTTGATTCATTAAATGTACTTTATTCTGTTATGCCACCGGAAAATTTGAGAACAATCATGTATTATTTTTTTTCATTGCTCAGGGATAAAGGACTGACATCATTTCTCATCCTGGAAACCTCTTCTCGTGAAAAGCATTCTCCGATCTGGATAGGTGACTCCATGGAACGACCTGAGTTTTTCCTTGCGGATGGAGTTATAGAACTTGGTATGCTCGAAACAAAGGAGAATGTGAAAAGATATATCCAGATAAGAAAAATGAGAGCTGCTAATCACAGCATGAGAAAATACCAGCTTGTTGTGGAAAAAGACGGCATTCATGTATTTGGATCGGTTTATTAAATCCTGGATGAACGAGAAGAAAAGTCTGATCGTGAGGATGAGATTGATTAACCAGATAAGAGAGAACGGATTGTTGAAGAATTATACTGTAGAAAAGTTACTTCTTGAGCTTGAGAAGATCAAAAAAATAGAGATGGTAAATGAAGATGTTGTTGTTACAGAAATTACGAAAAAACAAAATGACATTCTGGAGAAACTTGGTTTATGCGCTTAAAAAAGCGGAAGTAAGGATTTATCAAAAACTCCTGAAAAGCCTAACTTGTCATATTTGTTTTTTACAGCAAGAATGGTTCCAATAGGAAAGCATATATTCTCATTTGGGATTATTTCATCTGTCCTTAGCTTTGTTTGGTACGTCATAAATAACAAACATGCTGAGGACAATATTATTATTATTTATCTGTCAAAGTCAGGATTCAATAAAAACACCGAACCCATAATACTAATAATTCAAAACCACAGCTTCCGTTATTGCGCCTCTTTTTTTTCCGTTGCAGTTAATCATCCGGCGGGCGCTGACTTTTTCGAGCCTGAAACCATCGTAAAGGTCAAGGATGAAGTCACCAAGCTGTTAATGAGCATAAGAAGGCATCCTTTTTTATCGAGCTGGCGGTAAATTTCTGCTAATCAGCGCTGGTTTTTCTCTGAAAATGAAATGCTTTTATAGCTTGTGGAGCTGGAAGTTGGG
The DNA here is from genome assembly GCA_014859785.1 of Candidatus Methanoperedentaceae archaeon. Taxonomy (GTDB): domain Archaea; phylum Halobacteriota; class Methanosarcinia; order Methanosarcinales; family Methanoperedenaceae; genus Methanoperedens_A. The sequence continues at coordinate 5,267 of JACUTP010000089.1, forward strand.
GATAAGGAAGGGGCGAAATACATAAAATCGCTTTGTTGCATCATTTTTGGTCTATTATGAAAATTACAAACCGCATACGAACACAGATTTTTTTCCTAATGCCTTCTCTTGCCTGCGCTGCTGTGGATACGGATTATGTGATGATGTGCGGGCAGCTGGCGTATCCTATTGATACTGCAATTGCAGTTGACCACATGACACTCCAGGCTGTGGAGGAGGGGCTGGGCACATGCTGGATTGGGGCGTTTGATGAGGGAAAGGTTAAGAAGATACTGGGTATTCCGGATGAGGTGAGGGTGGTCTCGCTTCTGCCTCTTGGTTATCCTGCTGATGTTTTGCGTCCCAAATCAAGAAAGCCTACGGCAAAATTATTAGCACCGAACTGATACGAACTCAAAACTAACTCACGGAGTTCGTTTCAGTTCGTCCTAGTTCGCTGTTTTTATCACATGCCTCATTTTTCCAGCAAGGGGATAAGAAAATGCGTTTATACTTTCCTATACGTCGAGAAAGAGCCTTGATGAGCTTGTGATGAAGGAGAAGTGGGGTTGACGTGCATACAGAATAATTTAGTTATGTCTGTTATAAGCAGTCTTCCGGTGTTCAATCAAGTTAAGATAAACTACTTTTTCCACTTTATTCGGTGTAAATATTAGACGATATTTTCTCGAAATTCGTGTTGATTTTTTACTATGTAAACCACCTGAAAGCCACCCCCCGACATTCAATGGTTCTTTGTGCAATCGTTTGATTATCTTATCGAGTTCCACCAGAGCTTCTTTATTTTTCCTGATGGCTTTAAGTGAATCAAGAAAAGTCTCTGTCCTTTTCACTGTCCATGCCATACTCACAACTCGCTGAGCATATCTTCAACTGAAGATACTTCCTTAACCCGCCCTTCTTTAATGTCAAGGTCACTTTTTTTAAGGGCAGCCATCGTTTCAGGGTTACTGAGTATTTCAACTGAATCGATGAGGGCAACTAAATCTTCCCGGGTTACCATATTTTTTTCAATAGTCTTTAATTCTTGATAGACATCTTCAATTGTAATCAATCCAGCCATATTTTTAAATTTGATTTATATCCTTATAATGGTTACCCAGGCACTATCTCATAATCCAGTTATGAATGAGGAGTGATATCATCACAACAAATATTTATTTAACATGAAAGTACCCCTGTCTAAACATCCATGCTGGTCATATTTACTTGAAAAATGACCTGTTTGTATGTGGAAGAGATTTGTGGAGGTTGATTGTTATCAGGTTGGCTAAATTTTAATCGTGAAAAATCAGAAAATCACTGGATTTTTGTATTGTGCAGTACAGTGCCACATTTTTATACAACCAAATGCATAAAACTCCCGGCGCCGGTATGTTCCCCTGCCACCGCCGTTAATAATTTAACACGACAACTTCCTGGACAGCGCCTCTTTTTTGCCGTCTGAGTTTATCATCCGCCGGGCGCTGACTTTTTCGAGCCTGAAACCATCGTAAAGGTCAAGGATGAAGTCACCAAGCTGTTAATGAGCATAAGAAGGCATCCTTTTTTATCGAGCTGGCGGTAAACATGTGCATGGCGGTGCAGGTTACCTGTTGCATGATGTTGAAGTTATCCTCATATTGGTTGATGTTTGAAAAAATTAAGAAGAATCTTGCGTCATTTATCTAATATCATCGATTTTTATAGTTCTTACCTTATCTTTGTTTACGACAACAAAATTTCCCTCAAATGAAATGCTTGTTTGGATAAGTAACCATCTTAGAAATTGTAATATATACTTCGGCGATTTTGGAATTATCCGTAAAAAAATTATTCCGAAAGGTTTGCCGTAATTTTGTTTAAATATCAAGTCGCCAAAATCCCTATCGAAAGTTATTATTATCCATTTGTTTTGCAAAGAAAGCTCTAATATCTTTTTATCGCTAAAACTTTTGAATTCTTCTGTAACTGATATTATTTTCAATCCTTCTTTTCTGAGTTGTTTGATTATCGACAAGGGGATGTTTTAATCGGCAAGAAAAATCT
>JACUTP010000090.1 GCA_014859785.1 Candidatus Methanoperedentaceae archaeon
ATTCAGGAGATAATCATGAGTCTGGAAAAACTTGACGTAGCCTCCCTTAAGAAATCAGGTTACATGAAACAGAGGCAGCGTGACCTGTTCGTAGTGCGGCTGAGGATGCCCTGCGGTAACGTAACATCGGAACATCTTGCTAAAATCGGTGAACTTGCAGCAAAATACGGTTCAGGATACGTTCACATAACAACCCGCCAGGGAATACAGATTCCAGATATTCATATTAAGGACCTTGATGCCATCACAAAAGAACTCGAGGATAATGACACACCGCCAGGCTCATGCGGACCCCGTGTACGCAATATAATTTCATGCCCCGGAAACGCCGAATGTAACTACGGTATCATAGATACCTACGGGCTTGGCGGGATGCTGGATAAGGAATTCTTTGGCGAGGACATGCCTGTGAAAATAAAATTCTCAGTAACCGGATGCCCCAACGCGTGCGCCAAACCGCAGGAAAACGACCTTGGCGTGATGGGAATCCTGAAACCAGCCATCTATACGGATGATTGTATGGGCTGCGGAACATGCACGTTCATGTGTCCTGAGAAAGCCATTGTCATGGACGGCGATAAGGCAGTGATTCTCTGGGATAAGTGCAACCTGTGCGGTGCATGTGTAGGAACATGCCCGACAGACCTCATAAACGAGGAATGGAAAGGTTTCAAGATATTCGTTGGCGGGAAAATTGGAAAATACCCGAAACTCGGAAAAGAACTGGTAGATGTAAATTCAGCCGGGGAAACGATTGCTATTTTCAGGAGAATCATCGACTGGTCAAAAGAAAACACAAACACAGGTGAGAGACTTGGTGTTTGTCTTGACCGTGTGGGTTTTGAGAAGTTCAGGAAAGAAATTATTGAGTGAAATTTTTAAGGATGATAAATATGGTAGAACAGATGGATATGGAAAAACTTGCAAAGGAATATGAAAATAGCTCACCGCAGGAAATCATTGAGTTCGCGCTGGAGCAGTTCGATAATATTGCCATATCATTCAGCGGTGCTGAAGATGTGGTACTTATCGATATGGCAAAGAAAACAGGTAAGAACTTCAGGGTTTTCTCACTTGACACAGGGCGGCTTCACCCTGAAACATACCAGTTCCTCGATGAAGTAAGAGAGATCTACGATATCGTGCTTGAGATTTTTTTTGCAAACCGTGACGATACGGAAAAACTCGTTCGGGAAAAAGGATTATTCTCCTTCTATGAGGACGGACACAAGGAATGCTGCGGTGTAAGAAAAGTCGACCCCTTAAAACGCGCCCTGAACACAGTTGATGCATGGATTACAGGACAGCGCAAGGACCAGAGTCCGGGCACCAGAACTGAAGTCCCGGTTATCCAGAAAGACCCCACATTCGGGACAGGGAACCTTATTAAATTCAACCCGATTGCAAACTGGACATCAAAACAGGTCTGGGATTACATAAGGGAGAACGATGTTCCTTACAATACCCTTCACGAGCAGGGATTCATAAGTATTGGCTGTGAACCGTGCACTAAACCCGTACTTCCTGGACAGCATGAGCGTGAAGGGCGCTGGTGGTGGGAGGAAGCTACCAAGAAGGAATGCGGACTTCATGCCGGAAATGTTAAGAAGTAAGGGATTTCCCTGCTTCTTTTATTTTTCACACTTTTTTACTTGAAATAATAACCGCATTGTTTGTGTACCTGTTCTGATTCTGCCCTCGGGTATTTCATGCACTGGGGAGGTCTGAACTGGTAAACCGTGCACACTGCTTTTATTGAGCCGTTTTCTTTAAATTTAATGAAAGGACACCTGAAGACGAGCATGCAGCATGAACCGCAGTTCTTACATTCTCCTGCCCTGTTTTCTTCAACGGGAAGCATTAAACTGGTTACAGCCCGTTTTATTTTCCCATACATCTTACTATCTGCCTCTTGCCTTAACCCAACTATTTTAAACAATATTAATTTTTTGTTTTCCCAGTACCGCATTGATAAACCTTATCATAAATTAATGATATTTATCCCATTATGGTGCGCATCGGCAGTCTTGAACTTAATAAATCAATAGTGGCTGCTATCGGTAAAAACCCGGTAGAATCAGCAACAAGGGCAAAACAGCTCGGTGCCGATATTCTTGAACTGAGGATAGACCTGCTGGATGAAGATGAAGAAGTACATGAAACACTTGGTTCACTTAAATATACCGGTCTTCCGGTCATCATTACAAACCGCATGAAACAGGAAGGTGGCGAATGGGAAAAAAGCGAGGATGAGCGTATCGATGTGCTGCTTTCCCTGATGCCGCTGGCTGATGCCGTTGATATCGAACTGTGCGCAAAAGACAGGGACATGGTGGTAAAGGAAGCAAAAAAAAGCGGGAAAACCCTGATTATTTCAACCCACGATTTCCGGAAAACACCTGAAACAGGGGTTATGAAAGGTGTTCTTGATGAATCTTTTGCAGCTGGCGCTGATATTGCCAAGCTTGCCGTGATGCCTGGTTCGTTTGATGACGCTCTGCGGTTGCTTGATGTTACGCTTCATGCAAAAAGTGCAGTTTGTACTATTGCAATGGGTGACATCGGCAAACATTCACGCGTGGTTGCGCCGATTTACGGTTCTGTCATGACATACGGGTCTGTTGGTACTGCTACAGCACCTGGACAGTTACGTGTGGATGAACTGAAAAAAATATTTAAATTAATCTGAAAAAATTAAAAAATAGCAGGTGGCAGAACCTGCCTTTTTTTCGAGTTACTTTTATAAGTGTTAATCTTCCCTGCCCCTTTTGGCTTTTATGTTACCCTTTCGTTCCATCCCTTTGTCTTCAATGTCACGCCCCCATTCCCCTTACATTGTCAATGCTCTCCATCTGGTCTTAAATTTCCGTAATTTCTATTTCCAGAACTTCCAGAATATCCTCTTGTGCCAGCGCAGACAGTTTTTCGTAGGCGCTGTCAATAATTCCCGTTTCATCTGCTGTATCCAGGGAGAATTCATATTCTGCTTCGACTTTAGTTCCGACATTAACGGATTTTGCTTCAGCTTCAAGTTTCTCCGCAGATTCTTCAGGCTCTTCTTCATCTCTGGATTCTATATTTATTAAACCTGATATCGCATCACGTTCCATTCTCATCCTGTCAAGAATTTCCTGTGCGATGGTGTTGTTATCGGTACTGTCTGATACAAACTCCACTTTCACCTTAACTTTTGTTATGTTTCCCGAAATTTCGGCCTTAACCTCTATTTCCTCTCTTTCACGCACCTGTACCGGCTTATCCTTTGTAACAATGCCCTCAAGTTTTCTTCCAGTCTTTAACTCGAATTTCTCTTCCAGCCTGAGGCTGTTGTTATAAGCTCTCTGGAGACCCGTGTTATCAGGATTTTCATCAAGAAGCTTCTGAAGTACATACTGGTGCTTGACTATATTTTCCTGTGCGTTGAGTAAACCTGAATTGTTTCCACTAAACCCGGCGGCTGACCTGTTGATTGAATCAATTTGCTCGCCGTATAATTCAAGTGCCTTGTTTGCGTTTTCCTGATTGCTCTTTCGCAATTCAGACTTTGCTTCAGCAATTCGCAGTCTTGCCATTGACACCTGTTTCCCGAGTTTTTCCGACTCGTTTAAAGTAAATGCCAGACCAACTTTCTCAAAGGCAATTTTTAACCCGTAAAAGGCATTTCCCGGACCTATGGAACCTTCATACGGTTCAATGTCATCAGACAGTCCACCTGCATTATCATCAACCGCTGCCGCCATACCCGTTATAAGTGCAAGTAATAACAGAATGCATCCTGCAAGCACAATATTTCCGAATCTTTTCATAATCACGTCACCTCATAACTCCTTCATTTATACATACCCTTCATTAATATGTATATAATAATTTAACATGGTCGTATATAAATATTACTGTGAGTTGCTAAAAAATCGATAATGGTAAATATCCAGAACGCTGTTAATCCAATACCTATTATATTTATGGCGATACCATGAAACTCAAAGTCCAACCCATCAGGATCAAAACCGGGAAATACAAAATTGTCCTTAATTCGGAAGACGCAAAAGAACTCGGGGTACGTGGCGGTGACCGTGTACAGTTAAAGAACCACAGATACCTCACGGCAATTGTTGAAACTGGCGACATGATTGATATCGGGACAGTTGGTGTTTACCAGGAATGCTGCGAAAAACTCGGCAAGGAATGCCCCTTAACCCTTGAACTCATCCCTACTTCAAAACCGAGTTCCGTTTCTTATATCAAAAAAATAATGGACAGGGAAAAACTCACGCAGGAAGAAGTTTTCCAGATTGTCCAGGATATTGTAAGGGATACCCTCACCGATATCGAAATGACAGCCTTCGTTACAAGTACGTATATCCACGGGTTGAGCGCTGATGAGATTGAATGGCTGACAAAAGCTATGATCGATACAGGTGAAAAAATAGAATTCGAAACCCATCCAATCATGGACAAGCACAGTATCGGCGGCGTGCCGGGTAACAAAATATCATTACTTGTTGTCCCGATCGTTGCTGCCAACGGGCTTCTCATCCCAAAAACAAGCTCGAGGGCAATTACTGGCGCTGCGGGTACGGCTGACCTGATGGAAGTACTGGCGCCTGTTGAGTTTACAGCTGATGAGATTAAATCCATTACAGAAAAGGTCGGGGGTATCATTGCATGGGGCGGCGCCACGAATATAGCGCCTGCTGATGATAAGCTGATACATGCCGAGTACCCGCTTTCTATTGACCCGCACTGCCAGCTCCTGGCATCCATCATGGCTAAAAAAGGTGCTGTAGGTGCGGATTCTGTGGTTATCGACATTCCTGTCGGCCAGGGGACGAAAGTACCGACGATACAGGAAGGTAAAAAACTTGCACGGGAACTGATAGAACTCGGCGAGAGGCTCGGTATGAATGTGGAATGTGCCATGACCTACGGAGCCTCGCCTGTGGGGAGGACTATCGGACCGATTATCGAGGTCAGGGAAGCACTCAAAGTCCTTGAAACAATGGAAGGACCAAACAGCCTTATTGAAAAAAGCACAGCTCTTGCAGGCATCCTGCTTGAGATGGGGGGAGTTGCAATTAAAGGTCGGGGCAAGGAACTGGCAATGGAAACCCTGCGGTCAGGAAAGGCGCTTTCAAAATTGAGGGAAATTATTGAGGCACAGGGCGGCAATCCTGACGTCACATATAAAGACCTCATACCAGGCAAACATAAAGGGGAAATATCTTCACCTGCTGATGGTTATGTTATCGAGTTCGATAATAAGCGCATCGTTGAGATTGCAAGGCTTGCAGGCGCTCCGATTGATAAGGGCGCAGGTGTGTGGATTAACAGGAAAAAAGGAGAGCTTGTCAGGAAGGGTGAGCCGTTAATTACAATTTATTCGGAAAAAGACTGGAAACTCAATAATGCCTTAAAAAGCGCGCAAAAGGATAACCCGATAATCGTTGAGGGAATGCTTCTTGAAAGGGTTAAAGGCTTAAGTGTAATTTAGACGAAAGGATTATTTTACAAAATCCTTTTCGAGCTTTAGTGAATAGAAAAATATAGCCCCGCCTTCGGGCACGTCTTTCCATAAGTTCCTGTCAACACAATCTTCACCCAGTTCTTCCACAAGTCCATGGTATGTAACGGCTGCGACCTTGTCGATGTTAACTGCCAGATTCTCAAGACGCCCGTTATCGGTGTTCTGTACCCTGTAGACGCCCTTGTTATAAAATTTGGAGGATATCAGGGTACTTGAACCGTTTTCTTTCGATTCTTTTATCCTGAACCCGTCAAGACCCAGGGTGTTCCCGATCCTTTCAATGTCAAGTTTTAATTTTGATGTTTCAGTGTCCAAATCAATCACTTATCTCTGGATTTAATTATCTACAGGATGGTATTTATGTTTATTTATTGCTGGACAGGTATTACAATCTCCATGAGTTCCTTTGCAATACTTGCGTTTTGAAAAACTTCTTTTGCATCGTCAAGCAGCTGTTTCGTGTTTTCCGAGTACCTTGAACTTATATGCGTCAGGATTAACTTCCTGGCACCTGCATTCCTTGCAAGTTCTGCTGCTTCTTTTGTTGTGGAGTGTTTTGTTTCAACAGCCCAGTCCTGGAGGTCGTGTGCCATCGTGCCATCGTGGATTAACAGGTCGGCATACCTGCTTTCATTTTCAATTTCCTTACAGGGCCGGGTATCGCCGGAATAAACAAGTTTCCTGCCTGGACGCTGCTTTCCAACGACTTCCTCAGGATGAATCTCCCGCCCGTTAACGGTAATTGTTTCACCTTTATGGAGTTTTGAGAACAGGGAACCAACAGGAACACCGAGTCCTATTGCTTTTTCCCTGTTGAACCTGCCGGGGCGCGGTTTTTCCAGAAGGACATAGCCAAGGCTGGGGATTCCGTGGTCTGTTTCCACCGCCCTGATTAAGTATTCGCCTTTATCTATGACATCGCCTCCTTTGAGTTCATGGGCGTTAATCTTATAGTTTAGCCTGGAGTAGCCAAGCTCGATGAGGAAACGGACGAATTGTTCTGTCCACTCAGGTCCGTAAATGTCCAGGGTTTCTGTTCTTCCGTTAAAGGACATGGTCTGGATGAGTCCGGGAATGCCAAGGAAGTGGTCTGCATGGTAATGTGTGATGAATATAGAACCGAGTTTCATGCCTGTCTTTGCACGCATCATCTGCTGCTGTGTCCCTTCGCCGCAGTCAAAGAGCATGGTGTCACCCTTAATGTTGATGAAGATGGCCGAAGGGTTGCGGTCAGGTGTCGGGAGTGTCCCGCCTGTGCCAAGGAATGTTACTCGCAGCATGGATTGGCTTGTCTGTGTTGAAGGGTTAAATAGGTATTTTTTTATTCCTATCATGTACAGGATGAATTGTGGAAACTGCTCTTCACAGGTTATGTTGTGGTATTCTGGCTGCCTCAGTTTCGTGTTTGATTAGTTTTCTAATAATTTAAATTATTTGATTTTTATATAGAATATTCATATGTATGTTAGTAATAAGTGGGGCGTCATTTGGCGTCATTTTGATTTTTTTGAATTTGTTGAGGTTATATTTGGGACAGCCTGCTTAGTCTCGTCTAAGGATTTCTAATCCCTGTGTGGGGCAGCGTCTACCACCACTTCATGCTTTCCCTGAACCTGGCTGTGTTTTCCCCCTCATCTGCTTTCCTGAATACGTAGAGGTTCTCATGCCCGATTAACAGGAAATTGTATTTTTTTCCCATCCAGTTTTCACGCGTGCCTTTCATGTTCCACTGGAGTTTGATTATGTTTTCGCGGAGGATGAATCCTGC
>JACUTP010000091.1 GCA_014859785.1 Candidatus Methanoperedentaceae archaeon
TATCGACTTTTCCGGCGCGCCATATAAATACCACAATCACCAAGTAGGGCTCATGTCCCAATACCTCGGCGAACTCATGTTATACTGGTGCCACGAGTGCAACCTTCCCGTACTCGGGAAAAAATGCGCCTGCGGCAGCGCCACAAAAAAGATTGACATAACACCACCGGGCGATATAAGACCCGCTTTTCCGTACGATATAGACCTCATAAACCGCACAACTGAAAAACAGTTTGGCAAAAAACTCATTCCCGAAGGCAGGCTTGTTGTTCTTAACAAAGCACCATATGAGGACAGGATGGATGAGGTTATTATGGACGGCACTGTCATGGGCTCAATTCGTTTTGAGCTTGACATGATGGAATGGGTGTTCATACCCAGGCTTGAAGGCGCTGTGAGACTGGCGGGTGGAAAAAAATGTGTGGTTGTTGACATGGGTGCTGTGGAGCTTATCAAAAAAGGCGCATCAGTTCTTGCACCCGGTGTAAATGATGCGGATTCAGGTATTGTTGATGGAGACGAAGTAATCGTAATTACGCCTGGAAAGAATGTGATAGCAACAGGGCGGGCAAGGATGGGCGCAGGACGCATGCTTACCCATGAAAGGGGCATGGCTGTAAAAACAAGGTGGCACGGCAAACCAGAAGTCATGGGAGTGCCGCAATCCGGCAAAAGCAGAACATGGGATGATGCGGTAGAGGCAAACAGTTACATACTTGACAAAAAGGAAAAAAATGCACACAGGTTCATAAGAAACGTGGTTGAGGCAACAAACCGCCCTGTAAGCGTATCATACTCAGGAGGAAAAGACAGTCTTGTTACCTTGCTCCTGGTTCATGACAGCGTACCTGATTATGAAATCCTGTTTGCAGACACAGGTCTTGAATTCCCGGAAACGATTGAGAACGTACGGCAGGTTGCAGGGAAACTTTCAAAGCCCCTGAAACTCCATTCAGCAGGTGGTGCGTTCTGGGAGTCCATAGAGAATTTCGGACCCCCTACAGTGGAAGCAAGATGGTGCTGCAAGGTCTGCAAGCTCGGTGCAATCACACAGGTCATCGAGAATAATTACGAAAACGGGTGCCTTTCGTTTATCGGGCAGCGAAAATACGAAAGCGAGATACGGGCTAACAGCAAGAATATATGGAAAAACCCCTGGGTCGGCAACCAGGTGGGGGCAAGCCCGATACAGAACTGGACAGCACTGCACGTCTGGTTATACCTTTTCCGGAAAAAAGCCAGTTATAACCCCCTTTATGAAGAGGGTTTTGACAGGATTGGATGCTGGCTGTGCCCGTCTGCAAGCATGGCTGATTTTATGCGTCTTGCACATACGCATCCGGGATTGAGTGAAAAACTAACAAATTACCTTATCGATTATGCAGCCCGTGCGGGACTTCCGGTTGAATGGGTAACATACGGGTTCTGGCGGTGGCAGGTTCCACCAAAGCCGTTGAGGATGATAGCCGAAAAAAAAGGAATTGACCTTACGATAAAGGCATCGGGAAAACCTGCCAGTTTTACCATGACTGCGGGATACCGTCCGTGCAAGGCAGGCGGGATAACGGCAGAAGGCAGTTTCGGGACACCGTTGAACCTGTCCGGGATTTCCGGAACCAATCTCATGTTGCTGCTTGGTGACACAAATTCAACAGACGGCGTGATTATTGCGCAAAACGGTGAGGAGAGCGTGCAGGTATATGCAAGCGGTTCGGTAGTTGCAAGAAGCAAGGATGAAGACAGTGCCTGGAAGTTGATATCAATGGCTGAAAAAACAATATACAGGGCGCTTTTATGCACCGGATGCGGCGTATGTATGGGGCAGTGTGGTTCAGATGCGGTCAGCATAAATGGAAAGGTGGTGATTAGCAAGAAATGCACCAGATGCGGAAAATGTACGAATGCCTGTCCGGTGGTAAAATTCCGGTAATTCAATAAGAAGATTATGATTTTATAAAATTGTAAAAACATGGTTATTGATGTCAAATCATATCAAAAAATCGTAGCTGTACTACATTCCTGTTCAAAACCTTTATCCCTTAAAAATACTATATAGATAATGATAATTGAGAGACGCTATTTATCGTGTGAGATGTGATTCATGGGAAAAAGAACTCGTATAATTAATGAACCCTCAGATATTGTCCTGCTATTGCGTTCGTTCGGCTCGGAAATTCACAAGATTATTTTCTCAAGTTTGCAAAACGAATGGAAAACTGAAGAGGAACTCAATGAGGAAATCGGTTTTGAAACAAAGGACAGCCTTGCCATACTCAAGAAGAGCGGATTTGTTGAAAGTAAGTGGCGAATGCCTGACCCCGGGCAAAAACCTGTTAAGGAATACCATTCATCGTATTCCAGGGTTCATGTTAATTTCCAGTGTTCGGTGGAGGATTTGAGTGATCTCATAATGATTACTTTCAAGAATGACAGCGAGATAAGGGATGACCTCATATTAATTGAGAAAGAAGTGGAAAAAGGCAACCAATCCATGAACGGACTCCAGAGGGCAATAGATAAGAATATAATGTTCATTCGGGGTCTGGCAAAACGATCACCTATCCTGAGCGTAAAAGGACAGAGGATTGAGCTGGTCGGGGAAGCCGAATGATATTACGGAGTAAAAAAGAAAGTACCAAATTCCAGATACTGGTTGAAATCACTGCCCATCAACCTGATGTGAGGCAGAAGGAAATCGCCGATACGATAGGTGTAACCCCGCAGGCAGTTTCTGAATATATAAAAGAACTGGTTTCAGAGGGGCTCTTGTTTTCTGACGGGCGTGTTCGTTACCGTGTTACAAAAAAAGGTGTGGAGTGGATTCTTGAAAGGGCGCAGGAACTGAAAAAATACGCCAGGTTCGTAATGGAGGATATTGTAAGCCATATTTCAGTAGCAACTGCCATAGCCATGGAAAGGCTGGATAAGGGACAGAAGGTCAGGCTATGGATGGAAAACGGTTTGCTTTATGCTGGTGCCGGGGCTGGTGACGTAACCGGTTCGGTGATGTCTGATGCCGCGGAAGGTGAGGATGTCGGTGTTACGGATTTGAAGGGGATGATTGGTTTTTCGCCGGTTAATATAACCATCTGCAAGGTGCCGCGTGTGGAAAGAGGGGGTTCAAGGTCGGTTGATTACGATATTTTGAAAAAGCATGCCCCGGGAAAACCATATATCGCGGCGCTTGGTGTTGAGGCGCTGGTATCACTTCGTAAGATAGATATCGAGCCGAACATTCTTTTCGGAGCAAAAGAATCCGTTGTCGAGGCAGCATTCCACGGTCTTTCATCGCTTGTTATATCTGTGGACGAAGAAGTGCCGTCCCTTCTTAACAGGCTTGAGGCAGAGGGGTTGAATTATGAAGTTGTTGACCTTGGTAAGTAGGAATTATCCGATGGTTTTTTAACGTATACAACCAGTATTACTTTCATTCCAGAAGTCGTACGGAGGCTACATGGAGAATGAATTTGCGCCCCATGTTGACGAAATAAAAAGGGCGCTTGATAACGAAATAGATGGAACTAACATAATTGAAGATTTAAAAAAACTACTTGAATACAGGGTACCTCTTGATGAAGCAAAACGCAGCCTGATTAAAAAATACGGCGGGACTGAGAAAAGCATTCCCCGTAAACTCAGTGATATAGAAACAGGTGACCGTAATATAGAGGTGACAGTACAGGTACTGGAACTCACCCACCGGACAATTAACATAAAAGGTATTGAAAAAACGATTTTTTCGGGTATAATTTCAGATGGAACAGCTGCAAGGAGTTTCACGGCATGGGATGACTATGATTTAAATGCTGGTGATACAATCAGGGTCACGCATGCCTATGTGAGAAGCTGGCAGGAAATGCCTGAGATTAATTTCGGTAACCGCTCGGAAGTTATCAAACTTGACATTTCAATTGAAATTGACCCTGAAAATGAGATGAAAAAACTTTCCGAACTACGGGGGGGAGAAGTAAACGTACACACGGAATTCAGGATACTGGATATTGAAACCCGTGAAATCAACACAAAAAACGGGATTAATAAAATCCTGACCGGGTTTATTGCGGACGAGGTTACAAAAATACCGCTTACTTCATGGGTGACACTTCCTGAACTTGTGGCAGGGAACGTTGTCGGGGTGAAAAACGCCTATGTCAGGTCATTCCGCGGAATTCCGACCCTGAATATAAGTGAAAACAGCAAAGTTAAAAAGCTTGATAAAAATATCGTATACAGCGAGCCTGCAAACATCCCGATAGGTGAACTTATCAAGAGGGACGGGGCTTTTGATGTTACAATTGAAGGAAACCTCCTTTCGATAAGACAGGGATCCGGACTGGTTTTCCGCTGTCCCGAATGCAGCAGGGTAATCCAGAAAAGCATGTGCCGTGTTCACGGGAAAGTGGAGGAAATACCCGATATGAGGATTAAAGCAGTAATTGATGACGGGACGGGTGCTTTGATGCTCGTAATTGATGCTGATCTCACAAAAAAGGTGTGCGGTTTGACAATACAAGAAGCAAAGAAGATTGCAGAAGCCTCCATGTCCCATAAAACAGTTGAGGAAGAAGTCAGCAGGAAAATGTTCGGGAAAATCTTTTCTGCAAGAGGCAATATGTCAAAGGGTGATTTCGGTGTTACACTTGTTGCGAAAGACGTATGGGAACCCCCCCTGAAACTTGGTGAGAAGGCATCGGAATTGCTCAGGAAAATAGCTGGTTGATATGGATAAAATAATTGACAGGGAAGTTGCATGGCGCATTTTTGCCCATGAGTTTAACAGGTCAAACCTGTACTTTAGCGAAGGCGATGAAAGGGCGCCAAATTACATAATTACACCGACAGGAGTGAAATGTAACCGCCTTTTTATTGTTGGTGTCGTGACTGAAGTTGAGAATATAGGGCATGAGAATAACCTGTGGAAAGCAAGGATTGCTGACCCGACAGGTGTTTTTACGGTATATGCAGGACAATACCAGCCTGAAGCTGCTATTTTCCTATCCGAACTTGAGGTTCCCTCGTTTGTGGCTCTTGTGGGCAAGGCAAGAAAATACGAGCCAGAGGACGGGAATGTATATCTCTCTATAAGACCCGAGGAGATTAACCTGGCTGGCAGCGACCTCAGGGACAGGTGGGTGCTTGATACTGCTGAAAGGACACTTGAGCGGATAAGGGATATTGAGGAAGCACAGGCATCCGGGTTGTCAGGGAATGAATTGGCGGATTTTTTCAAAAAGAAAGAGATAAACCCTGTTTTTGCGGATGGTATGGTGAGGGCTCTGCGTCATTATGATAACATGGAGCAGATTATCTCAGAACTTAAGACTGCGATAATAAATGCAATACATGTAGTTGCGCCTGATGCGTCCGGGAAAAGAGTAACTGGTGTCAATAAACCGCAGATGAACACAATTGAAGAAAATATTCCGGAAAAAGAGTTTACACCGGAAGCTGTCATAAATGAAGACGTTCTTGAAGAAATACCCGGGGAAACAGGGCATGTTATGGATGAAGCAGGGAGTGAGATTCCAGAACCTGAAATTGTACCTGGAACTGATTCAGGTGAAGTTGCTGTCCAGGAAAACCCGCCCGAGTCGAAAGAGCTAATAGCTGAAATACTTGAAAAACTGGATTCGGGTAAGGGCGTACCCCATTCCATGATTGTCGAAGCCGCCCTTTCATCAGGGATTAATGCCGTACTTGTTGAGTCAGGCATCAAGGCGCTGATGGCAGAAGGAAGGTGCTATGAACCGAAAATAGGATTACTTCGAAAAGTCTGACGATGATAGTAAATCCATTGTTAAACGAACCTGTACTTGTTATTGAAAATACATCACGGACACTTGTAATTTCAGATATTCACCTTGGTATAGAATGGGAGCTTTACCACAGCGGCATCAGTATCCCGAGCCAGGTTGATAAACGGAAAAAACGCATAAAAAGATATATTGAAATTGTAAATCCCGACAGGATTGTTCTTCTTGGTGACATAAAGCACAATGTACCAGGGACATCATGGCAGGAAAAAGAGGAAGTCCCGGATTTCCTTTCCTGGCTTGCTTTATCCCGGAAGGTTGATATTGTGCCCGGAAACCATGACGGTGATATTGAGTGCCTCGTACCTGAAAACGTAACAGTTCGCGACATGAAAGGCTGTATAATTGACGGCGTGGGTTATTTCCACGGGCATACGTGGCCTGATATTGGGTTGTTTTCGGCATCGTATGTTGTTATGTCCCATAACCACCCGGCTGTGAGATTCACCGATTCGCTGGGACACAGTGTTTCAGAGCAGGTGTGGATACGCACGCATTTTCTTAAAAAACCTATCATCGAACATTACGGCGATATCGGTGAATGGGAAAACCCCAGGGTAATAGTCATGCCTGCGTTTAATGAATTGTGCGGGGGGATACCGTTTAACGAATCACTCCGCGAGGAGCTCATCGGTCCTATGTTTGCAAACCATGCGGTTGAGCTTGATATGGCAAGAGCTTACCTTCTTGACGGGACTGATATCGGGACAATCGAAGGTATCAGGAAGTCGGGCATAACAAAATTACGTGGACGTAAAAGACGGTAACTGCCCCGGGAAGTTTTGTTCCGATTTTATGCCATATATTTATAACAAACAAGAGCTAATGATTATTACATGATAACAGGGGTTGTATGATATATGGAAGATGAAATTGATTTGGTGCCTGAACTACCGGATTCCTGCGATACGAGGACTCCTTACGAGCACAGGCAGATGTTCAAGACGCTGGAAAACCCTACAAGGAGGAAGATTATCAAGTTCATAGGATTTCAGGGCAGGACAAAGAAGGAGATTATGGAAAAGCTTGCCATTCCAGAAGAACAGCTTAAGTTCCAGCTTGATTTTTTGGTGGAGAAGTGCTATGCGGAAGTTGATGGGGAGAATTGCATGCTAAATGACAGGGGGCTTGATTTGTTGAAGGTAATCAAGTAGGTTGAGGCGCGAGGTGCAATTTACAGCAATTGCTATCAAATGGGAATAAAAGGAGGCGGAAATAAAGTTTTTTTTTGTGGATAGGATAGTTTTGGATAGGAAATCCGCCACCTTCTAACACTTATACACAACCACACAGGTATAATGTATGGTGTGAAGATGTTCACAACTGTATAAGGAAAGGGTAAATTTAGTCTTTTTGACATTCACCGTTTCTCCGACAACACCGAATCGTATTTATTATATAGTA
>JACUTP010000092.1 GCA_014859785.1 Candidatus Methanoperedentaceae archaeon
TGTAAAGTAAATAGGATTACAAGAGTTGGTTTTTCTGCTATTTTTTCTATTTCATTAAGAGTATACACTGTCCTCTTACCCACATGCCTCATAATTTCTTCTTTACTTTTTAAACCACAAAATGTTTTTTCGACAACTCCGATTGAAGTAATTTCACTGTCTTTTGAGCGATAAAATAACAATATGTCTCCTGTAGAAATCTTCTTAGTTCTGGAATTACTGATATATGCTTTTTTTATTGTATTGCCTTCAACAATAAATTCCCCCATGTATTCAAATAATGTAGTTGGCCTATTTTTGTAATCTGTGAATAGTCTTTGATGAAATTCAGGTCGAATTGGAACTATAAATTTATTCACATCTTCTCCATCATAAAAACTTGGATAATACAATTTAGAAATTTCAATTGGACTAAATTGTTTGATTTTACTATCTGGCACTATAAGTTTTTTAAGATAAATGTCTTCACCGTTTCTTTTAGTTGCGGTTTTACAAAATCCATATTCATTTATTAAATCTACCAAATAATCCTCTTCTTTGGTAAAATGAGTTAAATAGAGTTCATCAATTTGATTTTTAATAGAATGTTCTATAGCAAGTTTTATAAAGAGTTCACCGATTTTATTCCCAACATAAGAAACTTTGAAAGTCGCCAATTTAAGTTTCTTACTTGCGGGAATAGGGGGGATAGAATCAATCAGTTCATCTTCGATTTTATAAACCAATAACGCTCCAATAGTCTCATCCTCTTTAAAATGAACCCAGCATTTCCGTCCTTGTTGTGAAATTCTTTTAAACCATTTTTCAAAATCAGAAGTTCCATATTCTTCTTTTAATGAATCAAAAAATCTATCATTTATATCCAGATTATGAACAGATAATTTCCTTAAAGCTGGTGGATTTGCCACCGTTTCATTGATTAATCTATTTCTAAAAACCGAAAGCGCCTCATCGATAGATAAAACTCTGTCCTTTAAATTCAAAACGGTTGCTTTTTTATGTATCCCTTTATCCTCTGTAATCAGGAAAGCAACCGCATTTCTATATACTGAGTAAAGCAGCAAATTATCTACTTCATCATTGCTTTTTGATGATTGTCCAACACAAGCCATAAACTCAGCATCTGTTTTTGGGTCTGGGGGAGATTCAAGTGTGGGATAAGTATTTATTTTTGATAGTGCAATTTTTTGCCTATCTTCATTTGTGTCTTTTTTTAGTTCGTCAACAGATTTTGGATGAATGAGTATATTAAATTTTAAATGACTGCATGATTTTAGCAGTTCTTGTAAAACAGCAGGAACAATATGGTCGTCCTCTCTGTAAATAATTATATTCGTATCGATTAATATACGCATCATGCCCTCCTGATAATCTAATACAACCAAACATTTAAAATTGTTTCTATAAAATTAGAAAAAGGGGCAACAGGATTCATCGGAGGGGATGGATGCGATGCCGATTGCCCCATATAACAAAGTGTACGTTATGGTTCATAATATTTTCGATAAGGAAGAAAAATCTTAAAACTTAAAAATCGAGACTTTTAAATTTATCTGGGTTACTCAAAAAACCCGGTACTTGCAATAATTTGGGTAAATATTTCAAATGTTCATATCAACCATAAAATAATAAAAAGTTTCTAAATGGACCGGTCGGGATTTGAACCCGAGGCCTCTCCCATGCCAAGGGAGCGATCTACCCCTGAGCTACCGGCCCATAAAGGTAGTCTGCATAATGCATGTAATTAAATAAAGGTATCGATTGGTTTACCTGAATCCTGTGTCGGCGTCATCAATCTCATTAAAACAAAGACAAGTTTTAAATTGGATGGCGTTATATTGGCGAAAGCATTGGGCCCATAGCTTAGCCAGGTGGAGCGTTCGGCTGATAACCGAAAGGTCCTGCGTTCAAATCGCAGTGGGCCCACCAAATTATTATACTATTTCAGGTATTGTTCACCAATGAAAAAAAGATATGATGCCGTGATTTTTGATTTTGACGGGACGGTTGCAGATACCATGACATTCCTGACAGGACTTGCCGTGGGACTTATTTCTAAAAATTACAACCTCGCCGAAGACGCGGCTAAAAGTAAATATCTTGCTACAACCGGTATTGACTTTTCGGGACAGCTTGATATAATCTTTCCGGGTCAT
This sequence comes from Candidatus Methanoperedentaceae archaeon, assembly GCA_014859785.1. GTDB lineage: Archaea > Halobacteriota > Methanosarcinia > Methanosarcinales > Methanoperedenaceae > Methanoperedens_A. The sequence continues at coordinate 2,157 of JACUTP010000092.1, forward strand.
CCGAAAAATACGGAAGTTGCCGACACTTTTGAAAAAAGGAAACGTGAAGAAGTTTATAAATATCCGGTTTTCCCGGATGTCATTCCGACACTGGATTTCCTGAAGAAGAATGGAATTAAAACATTCATATGCAGCAGCACCAGGCAGGAGATAATATCACGCTACTGCCGGTTAAATACTATCGATAGGCTCCTGGACGAAGCCCTGGGTTTCAAACCTGAGTTCAGGAAAGGCGACCAGATAGAGCTTGTCCTGAAAAGTTACTTCCTGAATCCTTGCAATGTATTTTTTGTAGGTGATTCGTTAAGGGATGCTGATTTTGCAGTTGAAAAGAACATCGGGTTTATGGGGATATCAAGGATTTTTTCAGAGGCGCAGTTCATGGAAAAAGGCGCGAAAAGCGTTGTTTCCCTGAGTGAACTCAGGGAACTTTTTGAAGATTGAAATTAATCAGTAGAAAATAACCATTACAGTAATAATGCATCCACACTATAGATACTGCGCAAGCACTTCTCTATATAACCTGGTCACATTATCTTTGGTCTCTGGCATGGTGGGAAATCCGGTATATTTCTTTGCCTTTTCAACTTCCTTATAAAGATCAAGTCTATACTGGCTTTTTGAATGAAACCACTTTAGCTGCTCATAATACTCTGAAAGGTACTCCTGTTCGGTCTGTCCTGGAGTTGGAATAAAAAGTCCTTGTTTTTTATTAAGTTCTGCAATTTCCATCATCGTTGTATAACCCGACCTGCTTATTATGAACTTAGCACGGTTCATAAGCGTGTTCTTTTCCTCAAATGATACATACGATTTCACAGCGGTATCCTTATCAAGCTTTTTTTCAAAGTTATTTTGAGGGCAACCGAGTATCACCATTTTTTCACCCGGAAGTTCCTGAACCTGGGGCAGTATTATTTCTTCAAGCTTGCTTCGCTGAGGTTCCGGACCTGAGATGCTTATCAGGAAATCAAGGTCTTCAGATATATCTGTTTTGTAAGCAGGACATAGGATTCCCATATAATATGCCTTCATATTTGTTGTTCTCCGCGTTGACTGGCACAGCTTACCACTAAGACAGACCGTATCAGGGTAATTGTCCGGAATGATAATACGCTCGAATCTCTTATGGAAATATTCATTTGCATACTGGGAAAGAATTTCAAAGGGTTTAATAAAATAAGGAAGATTGAAACTCAGCTGGTGTGATATAAAAAAAGAAGGAATTTTCTCTGAGTAAACGCCCGGGCGGCTATCACTGATAATCATGTCATACCTGTTGTTAGATAGCAATCGTCCGGCAGTTTTCTTCTCATCAGCCAGCGCTCTTGATAAATTCGGAATGCTCAAAGCAAATTTTGGCAGGAAAAACCTGGTTGAGCTATAAGGAGCGGGATAATCCCGGAATAAAATAAAGCTGCAATCCGGGAACTCTTTTTTTAACATTTCAAGAGCGCCACCGCTTGCTGCAATGGTTACCTCATGACCATGACCTATCAGTTCCCTGATTATCGGGGTGACCCGGGCAGCATGACCCAGTCCCCAGCTGAGCGGACTTATAAATATACGGGACATACTGCATCAAACTCTTATATTAACTCCGGACAGTCCTTGTTCTCATTCCATATTCTTTTACTTTTCACATTCAGGATAATTTCACCTGATACCCCGAAAAAATACGATAATGGTAACCCGATATACAGCGCTGTAAAAATCAATCCAAAGGCTTTTGTCTTCTTTGTGGTCTTATCTATTTCTGAATACAGTATATCCTGGCTCTTCTCTCCCCTCAGGGAATTGTATATCATCCTCATGCTTTCTGATGCTATCTCTTTGCTCCAGGATCTATATTCTGAGAGAGGTGTACGGCTTCCTCTAAAGGTGACTTTTCTTTTAAGGATCGATTTGCGAAGCTCCTCGGCTGTCCTCCCTTCAAAAATTGTGTATCCGTTGCCTATCATCCCAAGTGCATGGGCATCACTGTTCCCCAGCCATGCCAGTTTTCCGGGTGAAAAGGTCTGTGCCATTAAATTGGTGTATGCATCGCGGTGGCTGGCATTGAACACTTCCACACCATCCAGTTTTAAATGGCTTATCTTTTTTCCAAGGGATGGACACATCGGGCTGAAAGGATGGGGAGCCACAGCAATGCCTCCCTGCTCATGGATAAGGTCAATGGTCTCAGATGCTCCAAGCCGGGGTTTAATATCTTCCTGGATGAACAGCGCCAGGATTTCCCCGTCTGCGCTTGATATCTCTTCTCCAGCCACGACCTCGATATCCTTTGCGTGTTTCTGGGCTATTAAGGCGCCTTTGATTGTATTGTGGTCGGTTATGCACAGGACATCAAGTTCTCTCCTGTATGCAGTTTCGACGGCTTTCAGCGGGTCGGTAACGGATTCAGGGAAATAGAGATACGAATATTTTCCAAACCCTGAATACCTTGTGTGTACGTGAATGTCTGCTTTTCCATGATGATTTTCCTGTCCGGTGTTTTCCATGCAGATCAATTACCTATTAGTTCTCAGTGTCCCACTTTCACAGATTTCAATTTTCTAAATGTTTTCTTCATTATAATCTTTAAGCTGGATTTGTAATAAGCTTTTCTCATGGATAAACTGATAAGCTGTCTCCGAGCTATAAGTATTCCCTGGATTTAACCCTGTATTGAATTCCTTTGTTTCTTTGGCTCCGGTACATGTCAATATTGTCGCTACTAAAAAGGACTTGTAGACATCTATACCACAAGCCTTCCACTCTTACATTCATATAGTTCCACCTTATTAATGGAGAAATGTGGTAAATTGCAGAATTCTAAGGTTGTTTTTTTACAATGTACCTATTTTAAATAACAGCAGGTACGAGTAATTATGGGAGATGTTTTTATGAATCCAGGTGTCCAGCGTTACGAAAAAATGTCCATCCGCCAGTTGCGCCATATTACTAACGAATTAAAAGACCATGCAAAAGAAGACCCTGCCCTTGATGCCGAATATCACATTGCATACAAGGTCCTCCAGGACAAAATCAGGGAAAGGGACAGGAACCGCCCCCAGTGCATCCCTACACGTTTCGAGCACAATCTCGACCTCATGGAAGAGTTCTGACAATACCGTTATTCTTCTAAAACACGAAATTGTTAAATTGTAATAATGATACCGGATTATATTGACCCTGGGATACTCAAATTATTCCCTTATGTTAAAACCGGTGTGGTAGAAAGCGGGCTATGGAGAATCCCGCTTTACTTTGACAAAAGTTTCGGAAGAAAAAGAGGCTGCATCGCACTGCGGCGTTATATATATATATATCAAGCATCCACCCATAGCTGAATCAAGAATAATAGCATATGATGGAAAGCAAAGTAACTTTCTGGTTTCATTTTTTGTATGCTGCTATTATGTTGTATATCAATATCCGCCTCTATCGTATCAGAATCTAAATAGACAGCAGAACTCCAGACCACGCCCAGAAAAATCGAAAAGGTAAATTCTTGCTAAACCTAATTAAACAACCCCGTACATTTAACTACCAGACATGCCAGACCTTATAATCAAGAATGCCAGGCTTTTCATCGGCGATATACTCCAGCCTGCTGAAATAGCAGTGGATAACGGCAAAATTTCCAGCGTAAAGAAAAATATCGACACAAAATCATATAATGAGGTAATTAACGCTAAAAGTGCCCTCGTGCTGCCTGGTGCAATAGATGTTCACGTACACTTCCGTGACCCCGGGATGACTAAGAAAGAAAACTGGTACACAGGCTCATGTGCGGCAGCAGCAGGCGGCGTCACCACAGTCATCGACCACCCGAATACCATCCCCTCAACCACGGATGCGGAATCATTCAAGAAAAAACTAAAAGCTGCAAGAAAATCCATTGTAGATTACGGTATAAACGCTGGCGTCACGGCGAACCTCACTACACTTAAAGGAATGTGGGAACTCGGAGCCATTTCATTTGGTGAGATATTCATGGCAGAGTCCACAGGCAAACTTAACATAAACGAAAGGACACTCAACCAGGCACTTGCGACAATCGGGAACCTTGGCGCAACAGCATGTATCCATGCAGAAGATGAAGAGATACGACAGAAATTCGTTCACCTGCTGAAAGGCAACCTTGAGCCTGGATCACATTCAAGAACCCGCCCTCCCTTATCTGAAAAAACAGCAGTGGAAAAAGCCATAAAACATGCAGGGGAAACAAAACTTCACTTTTGCCATATAAGTGCCGGTGAAAGCCTTGAAATAATAAAGAATGCAAAACAGGTACACAAAATAACCTGTGAAGTAGCGCCGCATCATCTTTTCCTTAACACAAATGACTGGAAGCGGCTCGGTACACTCGGGAAGATGAATCCCCCGCTTCGTGATTACAGGAACCAGCAAAGCCTCTGGGACGGATTGAATAACGGTATTATTGATATTGTTGCATCCGACCATGCACCGCATCTTGAGCATGAAAAAATGACAGACATCTGGACTGCTCCTGCCGGCGTACCAGGTGTTGAAACCATGATGCCGCTTATGCTGATGGCTGTTAAACGCAACCTTTTGACACTAAAACGGTTAATTGAGGTAACAAGCCTGAATCCGGCACGTATATTCAACCTCAAAAAAGGAGTGCTTGCACCCGGGTATGATGCCGACATGATAATTGTCGGAAAACCCGAACAAATCAGGAAAGAAAAAATGCACAGCAGGGCAGGATGGACACCATATCACGGCATGAAAGCAATGTTCCCGAAATTAACCATTTCACGTGGCGAAATCATCATGGAAGATGCAGGAATTACAGCGAAAAGAGGCAGGGGACGGTTTATACCAGGAAAAGGTATAATTGCAGGAAATGATGTTGAATAGGATTAAACATAGACTCAACAGGGGATGATGTAATATCAGGTATTGATCA
>JACUTP010000093.1 GCA_014859785.1 Candidatus Methanoperedentaceae archaeon
AGGTAGGAAATATAAAAGATGAATAGAAATATGAGGAATATGAAAACCAGTCAAATTGTGATATTCCTGTTCCTCATATTTTTACCTGCAGCAGGAGCAATGGGAGCTTATTTTGCAGTCACAAAACTTACTGCAGAAGAAATAAAACTGCCATCTGAGCAGGTAACCCATTTCTATGTAAAAAACGAAACTGAAATTATCGCCGAAAAACCTGCCGTTTACAGGGTAATGATTGAAAACAGGGAGGGAGTAACGACAGACTACGGGCTTAAAGTCTTTCTTGATGGAAAGGAAATACACAGTCAACAAGTTATCCTGCAAAATAATGATGTATTTAACGAGACCGTTTCTGTAATTCCAGATATGAAGGGAGATTACCAGAAGCTTGAGTTCGCGCTTTCTAAAGGAATTGAGCCTTTTAGAACTTATTTATTCCAATTAATACCTTCCAGATATCCCGAAATCAACCCAACATCATTTCAGGACAAAGACAATAGATTCGAATATCCCCCTGCTGATAAAGAAGGTATGGAGAGTTCCAACTATACTGTAGAAAGGAATGGAAGCACTATTATATATAAATTCAAATCAGGAGAAAGACTTGAGCTGACAGTCCGGGATGGTATTGTGGATATCGGGGACGCAGTTTATTCAACTATGGGTGAGGGGAATAACATCGTGTTTATCCAGGAAAATTATGAAAAGATTTATCCGGACAGTTTAACCTATCTTTATCCAATAATTTTGAGAACAGGGGATAATAAACTCTCAATAAACGAGACACTTAAGTTAAAAAATGGTTATTCTGTCATATTAAGGGAAATAAACAGTAAAAACATCAACAGGGAGGTCCTGGAAATTGACATATCAAAAGATAACAAGGTCGTAAGAGAGATAATCAGTTATGGGAATTCTCCTGTAGAATACTGGCATGTAATTGATGATTATAAAAAAGAAAGAATTATAAAGATCATTCCCACTTCGATATCCCCAAACGAAATTACGTTTGATATTACCCAATACGGGACTAAGAAACAGGTTTTGATTGGAAATGAATATGAAGAATTCAAAATTGAAAATATTACCCGGGATTCCATTATCATGAAAAATACCCGGCCATTAAATTTAACAGAACCGGTTCTATCATTGATAAAAGGTAAAATACAGGTAAAAGTGTGAAAAATGAACTATTTATCACTATTATTTATTCCGATAATATTTATTTTCTATTACAATACGATAGCATGGCTGGTAGAATCGTGGATGTATAATGAATACTATTCACATGGCTTCCTTGTGCCGATAATATCCGGATATGTTATCTGGAACATGAAAAAAGAGCTTGGGTCTATTGAAAGGATGCCTTCCCAATCCGGTCTGGTTTTATTTGCTGCGGGCATCATAATCCAGGGTATAAGTGTCCTGTGGACAATACGCTTTATATCAGGAATATCTCTCCTGTTAACACTTGCAGGTGCGATAATATATCTATATGGATGGGAATTCATGAAAAAAATCAGGTTTCCATTTATTTTCCTGTTATTGATGCTACCATTACCGTTTATTTACATGATTACATCCCCCGCACAGATGATTTCTGTATTTGCAACCGCAAATCTGGCAAATTTAATCGGGATACCTGCGGTGAGGGACGGACTTATTCTCACGATCCCCGCCGGGGCATTTGAAGTAGGAGTTGAGTGCAGCGGCATAAATTCTATGATCTCGCTATTCATGATCGGAACCATATTTGCCTATGTACTGGACGGAAGTAACCTGATGAAAGCTACAATACTTATATCCACAATACCATTGGCGCTTGCAGGAAATGTTCTCAGGATAACTTCAATTCTTGTTGTTGCAGGCAGGTATGGACAGGAGGCTGCGATTGACTATTTCCATGATTTTTCAAGCCTTCTTTTATTCAGTGTTGCCCTGATAGGGCTATTCCTGGTCGGGAGGTGTTTCGGACGGCTGCGATTCAAAAAAATCTTTTGATAATGATTGGAATAATCCTGTTTTCATATGTTTTTATTTTCCTGCTCTCCCCGAAGGATATCACGGATTATACGATAGCAGATACAGTGCACTGGGGCGAAACAAAAAATCGCCTCATGCTGAAAACAGCATATGAATATAACAGCAAGGAAGAACTGCAGGCTTTCCCGAAAGTTCTTGGGGATTGGAATGGTTATGATTTCAGATATGATGAAAGTGTTTACAGGGCGTTAAAAGCTGATATACTCCTGAGCAGGACATATGAAAAAAAGAATGGGAGTTATATCTGGATAGATATAATAAACAGCAAAGTAGGAGATAGCTTCCATAATCAAAAAATATGCCTTGCGGGGTGGGACATAAATAACGAAAGCATTTCCGAGTTCAGGATAGCAGATCCACCCAACCCATTTACGAAATTATATGCAAAAAGGCTGGATTATAGCAAAAAGAACCAGAGCCAGATAATGGTGTACTGGTTTATGTTCAAAAAGGTCGGGTCAGAAGATTCTGTAACCATGATACGCATTACAACGCCAGTTATTTCTAATGAATCTAATGCATTCGATTCCATTAAAGATTTCATCGAAAACGAATTATTTCATACCATGTATAAACAGAGCGACACTGAAACACTCACAGTCTCAGAAGACATTATCAATAAATACGGGAATACCGGCATGGCTGCGATGGCGCTGGCATTGTTAATCCCTGCTGGTCTTGTCTTCACAGGAATCAGGAGAAAGGAATAAGTCTTTTGGAGATGTTATATACAAATATGAGCATTGTGACTGCGATATCAAATGTCAATACCCCACTCCCGATAGAGATCATCTCGCAGGGTGGGGTAATAGCAGCAGTATCTCTTGTTATTTCTCTTTCCATAGGTCTTTTGGTATCGGATTCAAGATACTGGAACAGCTGGACATCAAGTACTCTTAATATATGCACGATTTCGCTTCTTATAACCTTTGCAGCTACTGTTTTCTTAAAAGTCATTACGATATTATAGGCAGGACACCAAACAGCAGCACATTGGCAGTACCATGTATCACCACAATGAACGGGAAACTCCTCGTTACCTGGAAAATTACACCAAGGATGATCCCGAAAAAGGTTGCGAAAAGGATTTCGTTCATGAGCCCGTAGCCAGCATGCATAATACCGAACAGGAGAGAGCTTAGCAATAAGCTAATTATTGATCCAGATACCCTTTCAAGTCTTGTAATCAGTATGGATCTGAATATCAGTTCTTCAACTGCTGCCACAAAAACAAACATTACCATTGATATCAAAAGAAGGTTCTGCAATTTAAGGTTCATTATTAATGGAGTTGGATGCAATATCCTGAATTCCAGCATTGCCATTGCGGTACCTATCAGAAGGGCAGCTGGAAAGTAAATGTACCACCGCTTAAAATCAATGCCAATTTCCGCTAATGTTATGTTCTGGTTCTTGATGACATAATAAATGGGAATAAACATGATACCATAAACGAGAGGATACCATAGTAAGGTAACAGTGAAAAACTGCGGCATCGAAAGATTTATTATCCGCAGCAGTATCAGTAAAAGCATGCTCTGGAGGATTTTTTTGACATCATCGGAAAATTTACCAAGTATAATGGCAAGGGATATAGCCTGAATATTTATAATATGGACAGCAAGACCCGTGTACACATGACCCATGAACATCAGAAGCTCTCCAATGATTATGCCAAGAACCGAAAGATATATCTCTTTTTTCATTTTACATTTACCCACATGTACAGCTCACGATAGGGAGAGCTGAAATTATTTTCTTTGAATAACCAGAATTCAAGCTTCATATTGGTGCCGTTTTTTTCCGGAACAAAGGTCACATTCTTTTCCCATATCTCGTTGTGACCCAGGGAGAACAGGGTATCAGTCTGGATTTGTTTATCGAGTGCTATCCTGACCGTGTAGTTGACAGAGACGTATTCCCGGTTCGCCACTCCCACGAGAATCGTGGCAGGATAATTGCTTTGAAGTGTTGCGGGATAGTTGTCAGCTTTGCCTTCAGGTCCAAGGATATAAAACTCAGTAAAACGCTCCCCTATCTTTGGCGTTGTTATGACAAAATACAGCATGCTTACCGCCAGCACTATAGTGAATACCAATATGCCGGTAGAAATCCTGTCGGTTCTGGTCTTTGGCGTATCAAGTTCCTTTTCGACAAGTTCTTGAAGGATGTGAAAAGGAACGTAAAACCGTTTTTCAGCGGGCTGTTTTTCTCTTCTGTATAATGCGAATTTGATCAGGATCATGGTAAATAGACACAGGGCAAGCAGCACATGAACCAATTCTGCCCCAGGGGTAAATTTGAGCAACACGCCAAGGACCGGGGTAATTGCGATGCTAAGTCCAGAGCTTAACGCCAGTCGCTCCATATTATCTATATCGTCCTTTTTCGGGTAGATTGCTGCCATCATGACATAGCCTGGTATGAAAAGCACCATGGGTATGACAAGAATTGTTTTCAAGAAGGTCTCACTTAGTAAAGGAGTTATAATAAAGACAAATGTGGTAATTGTCCATATAATTATCAAAAAAAGATCGAAAGGATGTTTTTGGGAGATGTGCAATTTCACCATAGAATTATTACTCTAAATAGCTTGTCCAATATATAATTATGTTATGGTAAGGTTTATGTTCAAGCTATTGCTATTTGATAATTTATAGATGGATTCTAAAGACTTACAAAATAACAATGAGTGGAAAAAATATTTCCGGATGACAATTGTCGGGGTAATAATATTGTTATTTCTATTTGGTCTATATAATGCACGAAATGAATATTATGAGTATGAGAAAATAAGAACCCAGGTAGATTTATCCCTCTATAAAGCTATTTCTTTACAAAACGCAGGGTCATTTTTGGAAGCAAGGGATGAATATGAGGGTATTTTAAATAATATCTCATCCAGCAGATTTCCTGATGAATACGTATTAACCCAGAACAACCTTGGATATATATACCAGAATTTAGCTCAGGTTGAAGATGAAGAAGAAAATCTTAAAAAAGCCATTAACGCTTACCGTAAATCACTGGGGATATCGACTAAAGATAACAACTTAATAGATCGTGGACAGACTTATAATGACATCGGGGATGCATACAGGGATCTGGCAGGATTAACAGATAAAATAGAAAACCTGGAAAAAGCCATCAATGCTTACAAGGAAACATTGAAGATGAGGCCTGTTGATACGTTTCCAATAGAATATGCAACAATCCAGAATAACCTTGGTATTGCTTACAGAATGATGGCAGAGGAAAGAGATGTAGAACCTAACCTTAAGAAAGCTTTTGATGCCCATTATCAAGCCTTGATGATATTTAATGCTGAAAAATACCCAACAGGTTATGCAACAGTCCAGAACGAGCTTGGGAATGCATTCAGATTGTTGGCTGAAGTAAAAGATAAAGATTCCAATCTTGGGGATGCTATCGATGCTTACAATGAAGCACTGGTAATTTTTACTGAAGAAAAATATCCAGCAAAATACCAGACGATTATGTTAAATCTGGAGAGGGCAGAGAACCAGTTAAATAACGATGTTTCAACCATTAATGATAGTAACTGAGCATGCCACAAATCCGATAAAATCCATTCCCCGGATTATTATACTGCGGATAAGCCCTGCTTCTGCATGAGGCGTATTTTTTCCTCGAATCCAGGGTTTACAATCTCATTAAGATGAAGCCCGACTTCTTCAGGTAAAAAGCCAAGTGCCATTCCCAGAAGCTGGCTGTAGTGAACAACAGGAAGGTCATATTTCTTCCCGGATTTTGCCAGTTCTGCCTGCCCGGTGTCATATTGGAGGTGGCAGAACGGGCACGCATCCACGATACAGTCAACCCCTGCCTTTTTCATCCGTTCAAGCTTGTATCCTGTCATCTCAAGGGATGTTTCAAGCATGGCAGACCTCACACCCCCGCCGGCACCACAGCAGCTTGTTTTACCTTCATAGGGAATACTCACGGCACCCAGCGCCTCAACAAGTTCGTCAAAGAATACAGGACATTCGAAACTCCCGAGTTTGCGGTCTTTCCCGGGTTTCAGGAGATGGCATCCGTAATGTACTGCGACATTCAATTCAAGGGGTTTTTCAATTGCATGGTTGAGTTTTTCAGTACCGATGTCTTTGTAGAGGAATTCTATTATGTGCCTGACTTCAATTGTGCCGCTGAATTCCCTGTTGATTTTTTTAAGATGGCTGTTAACTTCATCCCGTATCTCGCCGTTGTTTTTCAGGGTGTTGTTTGCGTCCATGAGTGAACTGAAACATCCGTTGCAGATGGTCAGGATATCGGTATTTTTATATTCTGCAAGTACAAGGTTCCTCGATGCAATGGTGAGCCATGTTATCCTGTCGAATGAGCGGAATACTCCAGGCGCGGGACAGCATGACGCCTCTTTGAGTTCACTCCATTTGATGTCCAGCCTGTCAAGGACAAGCCTTGTGGCTTTTTCAATACCAGGGTACCTGTTCGGGATAAGGCATCCAAGGAAAAGCGATAATTCCTTCATTCTATTATCAACCCGATAAATTTGGTGGAGCTGAGAAGTGTTTTTACTTCTTCAAGGGCTTTCGGGTATTTGCGGACGGTTTCAGGTAAACCGAGCCCGATTATTTCCCGTATGGATTCGTGTTTTTCATCCGGCGGGATGGCGTGCCCTGTTTTTATGAGGGACTCGCATACCTTCCTGTGGGCTGGCAGTATTATGCCTTTCTTAACTGCTTCGCTCCTCAGGGCAAGCACACAGTCAGTAACTTTAATCCCGCGCGGGCACCGCTCCTGGCAGTTGTAGCATGTAGTACACATCCAGAGGGAGGGTTCATCTGAGATATCCTTCCGTGCAGAATCCCTGACAATCCTCCTGACATTCAGGCTCGTATACTTTCCGGACGGGCAGCTTGCATGGCATGTCCCGCACTGGAAACACGTGAGAATTTCGGAATTTTTCATTGATTGGATAATGGGTAAACTAATATTTAAGATTTTAAGGGTTATAGCTAC
>JACUTP010000094.1 GCA_014859785.1 Candidatus Methanoperedentaceae archaeon
GAGATAGCTATTGTCGAGGGGTTCAATAAGAGGAAATATCCAAAAGAGACTTCAGGACTTAGAAGATAGGTTTTGCAATTACTTAAATATAAGTCTGTCATAAAAGCTCCCCATAACAACTAAAAGACAACTAAAAGAAGGGATTTTCTTTATAAAAGATATAAAAATACTGGATACCACTCTGCGGGACGGCGAGCAGACGCCCGGAGTTTCACTTACCCTTGAGAACAAGTTAATGATAGCACGCAAGCTTGACATTATCGGCGTGGATATAATCGAGGCTGGTTCTGCCATAACATCCGAGGGTGAGAGGGCATCCATCAGGAAAATAGCAGCAGAAGGGTTAAATGCCGAGATTTGCAGCTACTGCAGGGTACGGAAAGAGGATATTGACAGCGCTCTTGCCTGCGATGTGGATTCAATCCATCTTGTGGTTCCGGTATCAGACCTCCATATCCAGCAAAAACTGAAAAAGAACCGTGAAACAGTGCGGCAGATGGCTGTTGATATGACAGGATACGCAAAATCCCACGGTCTTACTGTGGAATTAAGCGGCGAGGATGCATCCCGTGCTGATATGGATTATCTTAAATCAGTCTATAAGGCGGGAATTGAAGCAGGTGCTGACAGGCTGTGTTTTTGTGATACAGTCGGAATACTGACGCCTGAGCGCTCGTATGATATATTCAGTGACATGGCGAAACTTCCGGCTCCTGTTAGCGTCCACTGCCACAATGATTTCGGGATGGCAACAGCCAACACAATGGCAGCGTTGCGCGCAGGGGCAAAACAGGCGCATGTTACCATAAACGGCATAGGCGAGCGTGCGGGAAACACATCCCTTGAAGAGGTTGTAATGGTACTTGAGTCATTATACAAACACAAAACAAAATTCGATACCACAGGATTATACCCTCTTTCAAGGCTTGTGAGCAGGTTAAGCGGTGTTCCGGTTGCACCAAACAAAGCGATAGTCGGCGGCAACGCATTTACACACGAGGCAGGCATACATGTACACGGGCTTCTTGCAAATACCTCCACGTATGAGCCCATCACTCCTGAACTTGTAGGAAGGGAGCGCAGAATCGTAATGGGAAAACATGCTGGACGCAGTTCTGTGGTTCTCGCACTAAAAGAGCTCAGTCTTGATGTTACAGAACAGCAGATTGACGATATTGTTGTGCGTGTAAAGGAACTTGGCGATAAGGGAAAACATGTTACAGATGCTGACCTTCAGGCAATTGCAGAGACTGTCCTCGGAGTATACCAGGAAGCCAGGGTCAAACTTGAGGAACTCACGGTAGTTGCAGGTAATACCGTAATGCCGACAGCTTCAATCAGGCTAAATGTCAACGGCACCCATGTGGTTGAGGCTGGCGTGGGAACAGGACCGGTTGATGCCGCCATCACTGCGCTTAAGAAAGGCATATCAGGCATTGCGGATATCCAGCTTGATGAGTACCATGTGGATGCGATAACAGGCGGCACCGATGCACTGGTTGAAGTCTGGGTTAAGCTCAGCAAAGGAGGGAAAACCATAACCGCCCGCGGAGCACGCACTGATATTATCATGGCTTCAGTTGAGGCTGTTCTTGAAGGCATAAACAGGCTGATACAGCAGGACAGGAAAAATTCCTGAGTAATATTTATAAAATATTGGTTTGTGATAGGTGAACGAAATGGCAAAAACAAAAATACCAGGCGCTCGTGCTGTCATAGAATCGTTGTATAATGAAGGCGTTGAGGTGATTTTCGGATACCCGGGCGGCACTGTACTTCCCCTGTATGATGAACTCTACGATGCTGACATAAGGCACATACTTGTAAGACATGAACAGGCGGCGGCGCACGCTGCTGACGGATATGCAAGAGCCACAGGCAAGGTAGGTGTATGTCTTGCAACGTCGGGTCCTGGAGCCACCAACCTTGTTACAGGCATTGCCACGGCATATATGGATTCTGTTCCAGTGGTAGCCATCACGGGACAGGTTCCAAGCACACTTATCGGCAATGACGCCTTCCAGGAAGCAAACATCACAGGGATAACGCTTCCTGTCACGAAACATAATTACCTCATCCAGGATGCAAATGATATTCCCAGGGTATTCAAGGAAGCATTCTATATTGCAGGCACCGGGCGTCCGGGTCCTGTCCTCATTGATATACCCAAGGATATCCAGACTGACTTAATAGAATTCGAGTATCCTGAGGAAGTAGCTCTCAGGGGATATAAACCAAAAGCCGCTGGAAACGAACAGCAGGTTAAACGGGCAGCATCCCTTATCATGGACTCAGACAGACCCATATTCTATGTGGGAGGCGGGATTATCATATCAGAGGCTTCAAAAGAACTGCTCAGTCTTGCCGAAACCCTTAAAGCTCCTGTTACCACAACCCTTATGGGAATGGGTGCGTTTCCCTCGTCGCATCCGCTTTCTGTCGGGATGCCGGGTATGCACGGGACAAAGTATGCCAATTTTGCGATACAGGAATCAGACCTGATTATAGCTGTAGGTGTGCGGTTTGACGACAGGGTCACAGGTAAAATCTCGGCATTTGCCCCTAATGCAAAGATAATCCATATTGATATTGACCCTGCGGAAATCGGGAAGAACGTAAGGGTGGACCTTCCGATAGTCGGGGATGCTAAGAACGTATTGAAAAGCCTCCTGAACCATGTTAAGGACGGGAAAACCAGGACAGGGGAATGGAATAAGAAAATAGGTGTATGGAAAAAGGAAACCCCTCTTACCTACCGGAAAGATGAGCTATTGCGTCCCCAGTATGTTGTTGAGCAATTGAACGCGGTATGCCCTGATGCGATAATCGCAACGGAAGTCGGGCAGAACCAGATGTGGGCAGCCCAGTTCTTTGATTTCAAGACACCGCGCACTTTCATATCAAGCGGTGGCTTAGGTACGATGGGATACGGCTTCCCGGCAGGTATGGGGGCAAAGGTCGGAAAACCGGATTCAACTGTCATTGTTGTTGCAGGTGACGGCTCTTTCCAGATGAACTCACAGGAACTTTCAACAGTTGTCCAGAACGACATTCCGGTAATCGTTGCAATATTGAACAACGGTTTCCTTGGCATGGTGCGCCAGTGGCAGGAGTTGTTCTTTGACAGGCGCTATTCCGAGACGTGCATGCAGAATTGCGTTGATTTCGTAAAACTTGCGGAAGCATACGGCGCACTTGGACTGCGGGCTGCAAAGAAGGGTGAAGTCAGGCATGTTATCGAGGAAGCCGTGAAATCGGGAAGACCGACTGTAATTGATTTCGTTGTCGAGCGCGAGGAGAACGTCTCGCCCATGGTACCTGCCGGGGCCGCTATTAATGAAATACTTGAACTGGAGTGAGATTAAATGAAACACACACTGGCAATACTTGTCGAAAACAAACCCGGGGTCCTGACAAGGGTTGCAGGCTTGTTCTCAAGAAGGGCGTTCAATATCGAAAGCCTTGCTGTCGGGGTTACGGAAAAACCTGATACATCCCGCATGACCATTGTCGTAAGCGGGGATGAGCATGTATTCGAGCAGGTAATGAAACAGCTCAATAAGCTCATAGATGTCATCAAGGTGAGTGAGATACCGGGCAGCGATGCTGTAAACAGGGAACTTGCACTGATAAAGGTGGGTGTGGATTCCTCTACGCGTGCTGAGGTGATGCAAATAGTGACTGTGTTCAGGGCGAAAATCGTTGATGTTGGTATCAAGTCCCTTGTTATTGAAATCACAGGGGACGAGGATAAGATTAACGCAATGGAACAGTTGTTACGTCATTTCGGTATCAAGGAGATGGTGAGGACTGGCAAAATTGCGATTAACCGCGGTGCAAAAACGGTTAAGGTCGGTAAGTAAAGGTCAGGTGGATGAAAGATTTATCATTATTAATGTATTGTAAGTAGCAAGAAGGTGTAAATTATGGTGAAAATGTTCTATGATAAGGATGCAAATCTTGACGTATTGAAAAATAAGACAATAGCAGTTATCGGTTTTGGCAGCCAGGGCGCAGGGCAGTCACAGAACCTGCACGATTCAGGGCTTAATGTAATTGTGGGTCTCCGCGAAAACGGGGCGTCCTGGAAAGCTGCAAAAAAAGCAGGGCTCACCGTAGCTACTGTTGCTGAAGCTGCAAAGAAAGCAGACATAATCCAGATGCTGATTCCTGATGAAATCCAGCGTGATGTCTATGAGAAAGAAATTGCCCCGCATCTTAAAAAGGGCAAGACCCTGTGTTTCTCACACGGCTTCAACATCCATTTTAACCAGATAGTCCCGCCAAAAGACATTGATGTCATAATGGTGGCGCCAAAAGGTCCTGGTTTCCTTGTCAGGAGAACTTATACAGAAGGAGCAGGCGTTCCTGCGCTTCTTGCGATATACCAGGATGCATCAGGAAAGGCAAGGGAAACTGGCATGGCTTATGCAAAAGGAATCGGTGCTGCCCGGGCAGGGGTTATCGAGACAACGTTTAAGGAAGAGACAGAAACCGATTTGTTCGGCGAGCAGGTTGACCTTTGCGGGGGCTGTGCGAGTATGATTAAAGCCTCTTTCGAGACGCTTGTCGAGGCAGGATACCAGCCTGAAATTGCGTATTTCGAGACGCTTCACGAACTGAAACTCATTGTTGACCTGATTCATGAAGGCGGACTTGCTAAGATGTGGCGTTACGTTTCAAACACAGCAGAATACGGCGGCATGACAGTGGGACCGAGGATTATAAACGAGCAGTCCCGCCAGGCAATGAAGGAAGCGCTTGCAAGGATACAGAACGGTGAGTTCGCAAAAGAGTTCGTGCTTGAGGGCAGGACGAACCGACCTGTTCTCAATGCCCTTGAGAGACAGGAGCATGAGCACCAGATTGAGAAAGTCGGGAAAGAGCTTCGTGCCATGATGTCCTGGCTTCCGAAAGAATAAGAAAGAATAATAAGCAGTGCTTATCTCCCGTGCTCGCTGTGCGCCTTTGCAAGATGCCGTGCTGCCAGCGCGCCGATGAGTGAAATCTCACCTGCAAGTACAGCCGCAGCTATTATCTCGGCAAGTTTCTTTGAGTTAGCCCCCGGCGGGTCGCCTGCGCCTGCTGCGCCAAGTATCTGAAGGCATTCCTTCTGCGTCCCGATTCCTGTGCCGCCGCCAACCGTACCCACGGCAAGGGACGGCAGGGTGACAGAGCAGTGGAGGTCATCATCAGTTAATTCCAGTGTTGTCATGGTATTGCTGGCTTCTACGGCATGGGCTGCATCCTGCCCGCAGGCTATGAACATGGCTGAGGCGACATTTGCAGCATGGGCGTTCATGCCGAGTGAACCTGAAAGCGCAGAGCCGACAAGGTTTTTCCTGTAATTTACATCAACCATTTTCTCAGGCGTGGTTTTCAGTTTTTCAAGTATGGTTTTCCTGTCAAGAACCACATCAGCGGAAACGGTTTTTCCCCTGCCTGTAATGACGTTTATGGCAGCGGGTTTCTTGTCTGAACACATATTCCCTGATAATGCAACAAGTTCGGCACTGGTTTCTGAAAGTATCAGGTCAACAGCAGCATCTGTTGCGATGGTAACCATGTTCATGCCCATGGCATCCTTTGTGTCATAGGAAAAACGGATAAAAACATTCCTGCCTGCAACAAATGTGGTAAGTGACAGGAGCTTGCCGAATTTCGTTGTGGTTTCAGCTTTTTCTTTCAGCCGCCTGAAATTCGCAGGGTTGTTTACCCAGTCCACAAGCTCTTTTGCGCCTTTTGCATCCTTTACCTTGAAAACAGGCGCTCGTGTCATCTCGTCCTTGAATATCCTGACACTGGCGCCGCCGCAGGCTGTGATTACGGAGCAGCCGCGGTTAACGCTTGCCACAAGCGCGCCTTCCGTGGTGGCAAGGGGTATATAATAACCCCCGTTTGCATACTCGCCAGTGATATGAAGCGGTCCTGCTACACCGAGCGGCACCTGGATTGCGCCTATCATGTTCTCGATATTGCGTTTTGTGACTTCCCGGGTATTAAAAGAAAAATTAGTGATATGCTTGAACTCCACTCCGGTAAATCCGGAAACAGCAGTGCGGCGGGCAAGGATTGCAGAATCCGTTTCCGGCATCCTGTCAGCTTCATGGAAACTGACTTTGGAAGATTTCATTTTCTCTATGAGTTCTCTGTCCATGATTGCGTAGATGATTCCTGTGGTTAAAAAAGTGACCGTTGCATGGGGTGTCGGTACACTCGAGTAACCGACCCCGGACCAGAGGTCTCGAAGGCATCAGGAGGATGCTAGTCTCACAGTATAACCATAATTTTCTTAATCTTTTCTTCAATTTAGGCGCAGGGATTATTTCAGTAGTTATGTTTAAATAATAATTAAATTAATTTACTATCATGGCAGGAACAGCATTTGAAAAAAGGATATTTGATGAGCTTGCTCACATTAAAGAAGAATTAGATGAAATAAAAGAACATATGGTAGATGTAGATACAATCCTCAGTGATGAAGAAAGAATACTTATTAACGAAAGCTTTGAACATGAAAAAGAAGGGAAGCTTGTATCTCTAATTGAATTTGAGAAAGAATTGGGCATTTAGATATGTTTGATATTTTTCTCGATATTCCTGCCCAAAAATTTCTAAAAAAACTTGAAATAACGAGTAGTCAAAGAATTATCGTAGCAATTAGAAAACTTACCGAAGACCCTATCCCTCACGATTCAAAGAGAATTATTGGCGAAAAAGAGAAAGTCTTTAGAATTAGAGTCGGCAAGTTTCGCGTGCTTTATAGAGTTGATTATGAAAATTATCGTGTGGTAGTAATTAATATCGACTATAGAGATCGTGTTTATAAATAGTTCTTGAATGCGCCTCAAAATAATAAAACAAATTTTCATTGGCTTTTTACCTTAATCCGAGCATCAATTCCCCATCCTGGTAGAGTAGAGTAAAAGAGTGGCTTTCGCCACCCTCTCGCCGAATAAGAAAGAGCGGTTACCCGCTCTTCCTCTTCTAAGAACCGGACTT
>JACUTP010000095.1 GCA_014859785.1 Candidatus Methanoperedentaceae archaeon
CCGCTCTTCCTCTTCTAAGAACCGGACTTGCGATTTTCACCGCATACTGCTCAAGAAAGCCTACGGCAAAATTATTAGCACCGAACTGCTACGAACTCAAAACTAACTCACGGAGTTCGTTTCAGTTCGTCCGAGTTCGCTGTTTTTATCACATGCCTCATTTTTCCAGCAAGGGGATAAGAAAATGCGTTTATACTTTCCTATACGTGAACAAAAAGAAAAACAAGAGGGAGATTTTAGAGTTTTTAAATATAAAAGAGATAAAAATTGAGGATGTGTTCACAGATGAATATGCAACAACCATCAGTACATATGTTAAATTGGTCAAACAAGAAAAGAAATGGCTTGGTTCTAACAAAAATATATATCTAAATATACCCAGTGAAAAAGGAGTCGAACTTGCCAGAGCAATCGGGATTGATTGCATATATATCGATACCCAGAAAAATTCAACCATACTCAACCATACTCTATAAGGCTTAAACGGTTACAATCCCGCTTAAACTCATCTCCATTGTGTTGACGAATATCGTTCTAATTTATATAGAGTTATTACTTCATTTCAAGAGAGGTCGGAACTATTGACAGGTAATTTTAATATACAAACTCCGTTTATTTTTTATGCTCAAGATGCAGCGCGCCCACCATTTTATCCACGCTTACAACAAATGCCCTGCCTTTTCCGGATTCGTTCAATTTTCCTCCCTTCACAATAGCTTCAAGTACGGAGTCAGTTTTTTCCTTCTCTATTAGAGTAATCACGATCTCTTTTTCAGGCTCGATCGGGATTCCAAGGATTTTCCTTTGCTCGTGAATCCCGGCACCTCTTCCAAAAACCAGTGTAGCTCCCTCAGCTCCGGCGTCATACGTTGCTCTAATTATCACTTCACCCTTTCCTCTCTCAACAATCGTGAATATTACATCAAAGTCAGTAAGATATTTCATATTTATTCTCCCATTGCAATACCAAGTATCAGCAGCGATATCACCGGCGCCAGGGTTGCGGTCGCAACCAGGCCAAAGCCATCTGTAAGAGGGTCTCTTCCACCCAGGACAGATGTCAGTCCTACACCGACTGTAAGAATAAGGGGCACAACCATTGGCCCGGTAACAACAGCTCCGGCGTCAAATGATAGCGGAATCATATATGCCGGTGCAAAATAAATTAATATAAATGCCAGAAGATAACCCGGAACTATGATCTTCCAGAGAGGAATTCCGAGAAGTATTCGCAACATCGAAATCCCAAGTGATGCACCAACCCCTATTCCAAC
Organism: Candidatus Methanoperedentaceae archaeon; assembly: GCA_014859785.1. Classification (GTDB taxonomy): domain Archaea; phylum Halobacteriota; class Methanosarcinia; order Methanosarcinales; family Methanoperedenaceae; genus Methanoperedens_A. The sequence goes on from JACUTP010000095.1 coordinate 1,275, forward strand.
TGCGTGCATTACAAGATTTCCAGGTATAGCGCCTGCTGAAACTGTTTCCACCTGGTTGATTAGAACGCGCAGGTTAGGTTCTGCAAGCGTGACAGCGTAACCGAAAATTGAGCCAAATGCCACCACAAGGTAAAGCGAACCGCTGGCTGGAAGACCCGCACCTATCTGACGACCCAGGGGCAGGAATCCAAGTTTTAATCCTTCAAAGAACAGAATAAGTCCTGCGGTAGATAATGCTATGCCTATCAATATCTGGTATGAATTCTCAACGGGTCTTTTCATTATTAAAAACTGAAAGGCGAACAGGAAAACCACAATAGGCATTACTGCAAAGACGACTTCAGTGATTACAGAATTCTTCAACTAGGATAGGGACATGAGGGACATAATGTGCAATTATTAATACAATCTCATAACTTTACAATATTTTTATAAGATTTATTTACTTTAAACTATCTTCTAATAAATGTGGTTTTCGAAAATTAATTATTTGATTCATGGTCATTTTCCTGTTCATTAAAAAACAGCCCTTCCAGTAACGAGATTTTATCAGGCAAGCCCAGGACAATCAGTGTATCACCTGCATGAATGGTTTCATCCCCGTCAGGATTGGGCAGCGTATGTAAACCTCTGCGTATTGCCAGTACTGTCACGCCATACTTTCGCCTCATATTCATCCCGGCAAGGGTTTTCCCCGCTATTGCTGATTTTTCTTTGACTTTCAGGGTATCAATTTCAATATCTGGCAGTTCCAGTTTGAAATCTTTTGCAGGCTCAAGTTCTTTATTTAAAAACCGGAACATCTCATAACCGTCTGCCTGCACTTCAGATACGAACTTCTCAATTTCATCCCTTGGTACCAGGTATTTCTTCAATACCCTTGAAAATATCTCTACCGATGTTTCAAACTCTTCTGGAATAACCTCGTTTGCGCCAAGGTTATACAGTGACTCCATCTCCTGGACATAACGTGTTCGTGCAATAATATGAAGTTTTGGTGTGAGTTTCCTGGACACCGATATAATCCTTCGAGTTGCAACAGGATCGGCAATAGTCAGTACAAGAACCCTTGCATGCTTTATATTGGCGTCTTCAAGTACGGGCTCAGAAGTGGCATCCCCGTAATAGATATTCTCACCTTTTGATTTTTCCATCCGTACAGTTTCGGGATTCATTTCGATTACTGTGTATGGAATACCTGCTACACTTGCGGCGCGGGCTACGTTCCTCCCGTTCAGTCCGAAACCGATGATTATAAGATGGTCTTTTAACCGGGTTTTTTTCGTAACACTTTCGGGCATTGGATAAAGTCCTGAGACCAGTTTTTTGGGAACGGGCAGCCTGAGGACGTATCCTGCCAGCATGGGGGCAGCATTTATCATCAAGGGCGTGGATGCCATTGTCAGTATGGAGACTGCAAGGAATAACTGGTACGTGTCTCCTGAAAGAACCCCCTGGTTAATCCCGAACCCGGATAGGATAAATGAGAATTCCCCGACCTGTGCAAGAGACAGTCCCACAATAATAGCTGTCCTTAAGGGATAACCAAGCAGTGTTATTGAAAAACCTGTTATGACCGCTTTTAATAAAATCACGCACAGGGCAACGATAATGATCAGGACAGGTTTCAGTAACAGGAAATTAATATCAAGGAGCATCCCGATTGAAACAAAAAACAGTCCCATGAATATATCACGAAAAGGCATGATATTACCGAGAGCCTGGTGGCTGTACTCGGATTCCGATATGATTAAACCTGCAAGGAAAGCGCCAAGTGCAAGCGAGAGACCAAAACGTTCGGTTAACAGGGCAATCGAGAAGCAGATGAAAAAAATACTGAACAGGAAGAGTTCACGGCTTTTTGTTCGTGCTATCTGGTACAACAGCTTCGGGACAAGCCATTGCGAACTTATGATTACAAGGAGAATGATAGCGAACCCTTTTGCAGCCATGGTTAAGAAAGACCCCTCGAATTCCCCGTTCCCGGCAAGGAATGGAGTGGCAAGTATCATTGCCACTACGATAATATCCTGGAAAATAAGGATGCCAAGGCTTGATTTTCCCTGGGGGCTGTCAAGCTCAGCCCTCTCCTGAAGGAGTTTAAGCACAATGGCAGTGCTGCTTAAGGATATCAAAAACCCCATGAAAACCGCTTCACCCCTGGAAAATCCAAAATATCCTGCTATAAAAAATACAAATGCCAGTGTCAGGAGTACCTGTAGTGAGCCTCCGATAAGTACCAGTTTTTTAATATTCAGGAGTTCTTTAAGTGAAAACTCAACACCTATGGTAAACAGTAAAAATATGATTCCTATTTCAGCTACGTTTTCCACTGCCTGGATACCGCTTATTATACCGAGACCGTGGGGACTTGCAACCACTCCTGTAAGAAGGAACCCGACAATTACAGGTATGCGGAGCTTGTGGAAAATGAAAAGGATTGCTATGGATAAACCGAATATGATTATTAAATCGTTCAGCAGGGTTCCATCCATATGATTGCCTCTGTTTTTGTATATCCTTAAGAGCAAAAACCGTTATTAATCAAAAACTCCTTCTACCCAAGACTGGTGTTTTTTATGCCGAATAATGTTTCATATAACCGCTCGATAATGGGTTTTGTGATTTTCTCTTCTGTTTTGTTTGTGTTTGAAGTTGTTTCATTAATAACAGGATAGGATACATTTCGTGTCTGGTTTCGTGCAAGACCAAGAGTAATCTCACCACGCTGTTCCGGTTTTTCAGAAAATATACCTGTTATTTTGGTATGGTCTGTGGTTTTTTTCGTGACATTATCCATGCCGCTGATATTTACGACATCTATTCCTGCTGGCATAATAATGGTAACAGGACTTTCCGGCTCTCCCATGAACCAGATGCTTGTTGCGTTCATAATACTGTTTTCAAACCCGTATGTAACTATGTACCTGTTAACAATGGTATTTGCCAGCATGGTCTTGCCGATTATTTCCGTTGATAACACAGCATCAATATCGATAACTTCAATCCTCTCGGAACTGTTATCAATCCTGGCATCAGGCTCGGTGTCAATGGCGTTTTTGAGATTCTTCCTGACTTCCTTATCAGCCAGCAACAGCTCCCATGCATTGATGAAACCGTCGTTATTGCCAATATTTTCATCAAGCCCAATCCTGTATGTTATTGAGTCAATACCCGTTAACGTCTCGCTGTAACTCCACGACATACCGTACTCCCCTACTGTAATGTTATTGTCCCACTGGAATTGCGCCAATGCAATGTTTGAGGTGAGGACAATTATCATAAGTGCAATTATCCCTGTTATTTTGTAATTATCTCGCATCCGTCCTCTGTAATGAAAACCGTATGTTCAGCCTGTGAAACCAGCCCGCCTTCGATTTCCTTGAGAATCGGGTACGACTGGACGATTTTTGCTTTTACAAGCTGTAACATTGCAAAATCAACACGGTCACCGAGCCATCTTTTCGCAAACGGCAGGGTCTTGTATTTTTCAATCTCCTTCAGCAGTTTCCTTGCAGAAGGGTGGCGCACCGGTCTTTCTGATACGATATGGTATATTTCCGCGTTGCCGGCATCGTGTATTTTTCCCGCCCCGTCTGTCGCGAACGGCTCGATTGCGATAATATCCCCTTCCTCAAGCAGCACGCCGTGGGGTACCCTCTTGTTGGGGATTGAAGGGGGAGCATGCTGGATGTACTGTGCAAGACCGTGCCCTGTGAGATTCACAACCGGTTTGTACCCGAATGACGTTATGGCATCCTCGATAACCCCTCCGATATCAGCGGTATTGACTCCGGCATGGATGAACTCGATTGCATTCTTAAGTGCTGATTCTGACGCCTTTACAAGTTCGGGATGTCCCGAAAGGTCAACTGTCGTGGCAGTGTCTGCTATATACCCGTCGATATGAACGCCGATGTCAAGTTTTACCATGTCCTCACCAAATACTGATTCATCATCTTTTGATGGTGTATAGTGGGCAGCTTCGTCATTTCGTGAAATATTTACAGGGAATGCGGGTTCACCGCCTTTTTCACGTATCAGGTTCTCGGCAAATTCAGCAACATACAGCAGTTTTTCCCCGATTTTTACTTTCTTTACGGTTTCGCTCCTCACTTCGGATAGGATTTTACCTGCTTTAAAATATTTCCCGATAATCTCCTCGACTTCCTTCTCGATTTCTGTCATCTCGTTCATGTAATCACCAGTTTCTTTTCAAATATAGTTAAATTTTTGCACCCGCTTCCTGTCACCACAACCACGTCCTCAAGCCTGACGCCTCCGATGTGTTTGTAATAAAGACCAGGCTCAACGGTAACAACACAACCAGCTTTTAACTCTTTGCCGTTTTCGCTGATACCAGGTGCTTCGTGGATGTCAAGCCCGACCCCGTGCCCTGTTGAATGAATGAAACCTTCTGTGAACTCGCCTGTTTTTCCCCTTGCGGTTTCGTATCCCCGCTCTTCGAGTACGTCACATACCATGTTATGGATTTCGCTGCCGGTAACTCCTGCTTTTATGCTGTTAATCGCGGCAGCCTGCGAATCCAGTACAGCAGAGTACATATCAGTGAGCTCTCCCGTGGGTGTGCCGCGCATTACTGTACGGGTCATATCGGAATAATACCTCTCGGTTTTTGAGCGCGGAACCATGTCAATAACTATTGGTTCGCCTTCCCGCAGTTCGCCCCCACCGTGCCAGTGCGGGTCAGAGCTTCCTCGCCCGCATGCAATAATTATATCTCCTGCCTCGCATCCCATATCGAGAAGCGACTTCTCGATTACCGACCTGATATTTTCTGTAAGAAGCGGCGCATTTCCGTTCATGAGAATCCCGTCTTTGACAGTTGCTTTTTTTATTGCCATTATGCCGTCTGCAAGCGCCATCTCACCCGCACGTTGTGCTTTTTCGATTGCTGAAATTTGGTGTTTTGTTTTTATTTCACGCATCTTGCGAAGCGGGCTTTTTACCGGGATTACCTCGAACCCGCCCGCCCTCAGGCAGTCGGCAAGCTGCACCGGGAAACTGTATGGAACAGCTACTTTTTTAACATCCACTGATAGAAGGAAATCCATTATAACATCACAGTAGGCAGTATCAATATCTTTTTTCTCCCTGAGTTTTCCCATAAGGTTGTATCGCGAGGTGGGAATCACGTCTTTTACTCTTGATTCCTTTTTTGCCCTCCCGAGTTCCATGTCTGGAACAAGGAGTTTCTCCTCACCCGAATTCAGGTAAATGAACGGGTCGTGGGCAAGAAAACCTGTTGCATAGTACATATCAGCATTATGGGCACTTTCGCTTACAATAAGGTAAGAGCCGTTTTCGGGAATTTCAAGTTTCATGATACAAGTTAGGAATAAGGTAGATGATGATACATATTACCTTCGGGTTCAGGGGAGTAATATGGCTTGTGCAAGATACATGGAAACAAGTGCCGCATAAGGTACAACAAAATTATCATGCCTGCTGGCGGCTTCGGCTGCCATGCCTGCAAAACTGCCGGCAATGGCGACCACACCTGCAAAATAAAATCCTGCCAGGGATGCTGCAATAAAACCGGCAATTGTGCCTTCCCATGATTTGCTAAATGATATGGAGCGCCTCCCGTACCTGTACCCTATGACGCCTGCAAACCCGTCTCCTGTTGCCAGTATCGCAATTGCGGCAAAACATATCTTCTCATCGATGTAAAACGATAGC
>JACUTP010000268.1 GCA_014859785.1 Candidatus Methanoperedentaceae archaeon
TTCGAAATCTGTTATTCCCTTGGAATGCGCGGGTTCAAATCCCTCCCTCGGCGCTCATATTTTAGTCCAGAACCTCAGTAAACTATTTTAAGGCATAGTCGGAGGTTTAAGTACATGGACATAGACATACACAAGTCTGATAAACGCCTTGCAACGGTACGAAAAAATATTATAGAATCAGAGATTTCCCAGGAAAATAAAGAATTACTATTAGATTTTGGAGAGGATTGTTTAACTGGTTGGAAAGTTCCTCGTGTGAGTAAAACTCGTGTCGTAACATTACTTCAGAGAACAAAGATGCTCACTCTTGCAATTAATAAAAACTGGCATTTATTTGATGAAAGGGATTCCAAAAAGCTACTTCTTTGGATGGATGAAAAGTACCCTCTACCGGACCATGCATGGACACAACATGGTTATCGCACAATTCTGAAAAAATATGTTACCTGGCTGCGACATAAACACGGTTATCCTGAAGGGTATCCAGACAGGGAAAAATTGACCGCTGCTTTAGCATATTCAAAACATGCATATGAAGTCAGCCAAATTGCTGCCGCAAGACCGGAAAGGCTCAGAGATGCGCAGACTATTCCCACTGACCAGGAAATGGACTGGCTCTGTGAAGCTACAAGGAATACTCGCGACAGGGCATATATGGAGATGTCAAGAGAACATGGGGAGAGGGTGGGTGGGCTTGGCAGTCGCCAGATGAAACACATCAAGTTTGATAGCGTGGGAGCACTTGTGGTTATACATGATAAGACATTCAGAGGGGAGCCTGTTCGTTATTTAGCGTCTTACATGTATCTTCGCCAGTGGGTTGAAAACCACCCTTTCAAGGACGATCCAGAAGCTCCTTTATGGATTGACCTTAGCAAATTACCAGAATGTGTTCCGCTTGATTATGGCAGTTTCAGGCAGATAATAAGACGGCTCATAGAACGCCACAATAAGATAGCTAAAAAGAAAGGTTTGCCACAAATCAAGAAAAAAATCACGTCACATCTTTTCAGGTACTATGCACAGACAAGGGATGAAAAGAAGGGTATGCCACGTACAATCATGTGCAAGCTCAGAGGATGGAAACCCGGCAGCAAGCAGCCTGAACAGTATGCTCGCCTGACATCAGAAGATGTTGATGATTATCTTATGAAACAATCGGGTCTTGTGGTAGAAAAAGTAAAGACCAGACAGGATAATGTTGTTAAATGTCC
>JACUTP010000096.1 GCA_014859785.1 Candidatus Methanoperedentaceae archaeon
GAAAAAGGATTAAATATCCCAGGGTTATGACAATCAAATTAATATCCGCTAATAAACTTGCTCCTGTACCTAAAAGACTCATCGAATCACTACTTGTAATACCCCTAATGGTTTCTTTTTAAATATAAATTTATACCAGGTTGCAATTCAATAATTCTCATGAATTTAGGTAAACTTATCACTTTTCCCGACAAAATAAGAGCGATACAACATGTTCACAATAATCACAGGCGCCCAGTTCGGGGATGAAGGAAAAGGAAAGGTCGTTGACATGCTCGCAAAGGAATATGACATTGTCGTGCGGTTCCAGGGGGGTGACAATGCAGGTCATACCGTTGTTGCAGATGGGAAGACATACAAGCTCCACAACATTCCATCAGGAGTGTTGTTTGATGTGCGCCTCCTGATCGGTCCCGGGGCTGTCATGAACCCGAAGATACTGGTTGAGGAAATCGACATGCTTGCTGAAAACGGCGTGGATGTAACGCCCGGAAAGCTGGGAATTGATGCAAAAACCAGTATCATAATGCCATATCACATGGCGCTTGACACTTTAAGGGAGGAAAAACGCACTGTAAAAATCGGGACAACAAGCCGCGGTATCGGGTTTGCATATATGGACAAGGTCGGGCGCGATGAATTACAGATGGCTGATATTGCAGAAAGTGACAGGTTCAAAAGGCGTATGGATGAGATTGTCCCCCAGAAAGAGAGCGCGATAAAGGAGATGAATGGTGACCCCTCAGTTGTGACATCAGGACTGGATGAGTACCATGGGATTGGAAAGAGGCTGAAACCATACATAACAGATGTTTCACTTGAGGTAAACCATGCGCTTGCTGCCGGGAAAAAAGTGCTTGCAGAAGGTGCCCAGGGTGCGCATCTTGACATAATCCACGGCACGCAGAAATTTGTAACATCTTCAAGCACTATTGCAGGATACGCGTGCGCAGGACTGGGTGTCGGCCCGACAAAAGTCGATAATGTCATGGGTATAATCAAAGCCTATATAACCCGTGTGGGTGAGGGACCTTTGCCCACAGAGCTTGCGAATGAAGAGGGCGAACACCTGCGCGAAAAAGGGGGTGAATTCGGTACAACTACCGGGCGCCCGCGCAGATGTGGGTGGTTTGACCTCCCCCTGGCAAAGAAATCCATTAATCTTAACGGTTACACAGGTTTTTCGCTCACAAAAATTGATGTCCTTACTGGACTCAATTCCCTCAAGGTTTGCACTGGATACGAGCTTGGCAGCGAAACACTTGGTTACCCGCCTGAACTTTCAGATGAGCTTGCACGATGTAAACCGATATACAGAGAGGTTCCCGGCTGGGGTGGGGACATATCTGGAACTGCGAGTTTTGCCGAATTGCCCGGAAACGCACAAAAGTATGTGCTTATGCTTGAGGAACTGATGGGCGTTACCATCGAGTATGTTTCAGTCGGACCTGGCAGGAAGCAAACGTTTAAGAAATAATAACTCCGATTTATAAAAGGGAATCATGGAAAAAACTGCACGTTTGAAGGTAATAGAGGCTGACCAGCGGGATGTTGGGAAAGGTATTGTCAGGATTGACGAGAAATTCAGGGAATTAATCGGTGTCAATATTTTTGATGTTGTGGAAATAACAGGTGAACGATCAACGTCTGCCATTGTTGGCAGGGCATACCCGCAGGATGAGGGTCTTGATGTTATACGCATGGACGGGCTGATACGCACTAACGCAAAAACAGGTCTTGGCGAGTATGTTGAAGTATCGGTTGCGCAGTGGAAGGAGGCTAAGAAAGTAATCCTTGCCCCGGTGACAGAGAATATACACATCTATGCCCCTAGCGAGGCGCTTCGGTCTATTTTCCATAACAGGACCGTATCAAAAGGAGATATTATTTCCACAACAAGTGTGCGGCGACCGAGGGAATCTCTTGGCAGTGACCTTATGTTTGAGCAGGTATTCCATGGATTCTTTGGCGGTTCATTCGGTCTAGGGGAAATCAAGCTCCAGGTTGTTTCAACAGCACCGGCAGGTATTGTTAAAATAACTGAAATGACAGAAGTTGAACTCTTGCCCGAGGCTGTTGCACTGGCACAGGAAATACCTGAGGTAATGTATGAGGACCTTGGCGGTATTAAACCTGCCATTACAAAAATCCGTGAAATCGTTGAGCTTCCCCTCAAACACCCGGAGTTGTTCAGCAGGCTTGGAATCGATGCACCGAAAGGCGTTCTCCTCCACGGTCCGCCAGGTACTGGCAAGACCATGCTTGCAAAAGCCGTCGCCAACGAAAGTGATGCGTATTTTATCACAATAAACGGTCCCGAGATAATGTCCAAGTATTACGGTGAAAGTGAGCACAAATTACGGGATGCCTTTGATGAGGCAGAGAAAAACACCCCTGCGATAATTTTCATCGATGAGATTGACAGTATTGCACCAAAACGTGCCGAAGTCACAGGTGAGGTCGAGAGGCGTGTCGTAGCGCAGCTCCTGTCACTCATGGACGGGTTAAAAGCGAGGAAAAACGTGATTGTGATAGGTGCCACCAACCGTCCTGAAGCACTGGATATGGCACTTCGAAGACCCGGGCGGTTTGACCGCGAAATTGAACTGCGCGTTCCTGACCGTGACGGGCGGCTTGAGATATTCCAGATTCACACACGGGGCATGCCGCTTGAGGAAGATGTGAGCCTTGATGACTTGAGCAGCAGGACATACGGATACGTGGGTGCTGATATTGCAGCACTCTGTCGTGAGGCTGCTATGAATTCCCTGCGCAGGATTCTTCCTGAAATAGACCTTGAGCAAAAGGAGATACCAAAGGAGATTCTTGACAAACTTGCCATCCTGCGCTCTGACTTTGAGGATGTCATGAAGGAAATCCAGCCGTCAGCACTTCGGGAAATACTATTTGAAGTTCCGAATGTTACATGGGATGATATTGGAGGGCTTGAGAATGTTAAGTGCCTGCTAAAGGAAGCTGTCGAATGGCCCCTCAGGTATGCTGAGTCTTTCAAGCGGATAGGCGTGGAAGCACCGAAAGGCGTTTTGCTCTACGGTCCTCCAGGCACGGGAAAGACCATGCTTGCCAAGGCGATTGCCAATGAAAGCGAGGCTAATTTCCTGACAGTTAAAGGAAGTGATATCCTGTCCAAATGGTACGGCGAATCCGAGCAGCGTATTGCAGAGGTGTTCAAAAAAGCGCGCCAGGTTGCTCCTGCAATAATATTCCTTGATGAACTGGATGCCCTTGCCCCTGTGAGGGGGAGCGCACTTGGTGAGCCCCATGTAACAGAAAGGATAGTTAACGAACTCCTCACCGAACTTGACGGTCTTGAGGAACTGCACGGCGTTGTTGTTATCGGGGCGACCAACAGACCGGATATAATCGACCCGGCACTGTTGAGACCGGGCAGGTTTGACGAGATGATACTCGTACCGGTACCTGATGAGAAGACAAGACTTGAGATATTTAAGGTTCACACACGAAAAATGTCGCTTGCGGATGATGTTGATATTGGTATTATGGTAAAATTAACCAATGATTTTACAGGGGCTGATATTGCGGCAGTGTGTAAGAAAGCGGGAAGGTTTGCAATGAGGGAAGACATAAACGCAATCGAGGTAAGGCTTTCCCATTTCCTTTCAGCCATCGATGAAACAGGCTCATCAGTCACATCAGATATAATGGGTTATTATGAACGGTTAAAAGACGAACTTAGAAAGAAACGGTCAAAGCAGATTGAAACCCAGCCGGAGATATATGCATAATGATAAAAGAAGCCGTACTGTACGACCCGCTTGTTGAAAACAGGGTAAAATGTAATGTATGTGCCCACAGGTGTACGATTCCGGAAGGTAAGGTGGGTGTATGCAGGACACGGAAGAATAATGGCGGGAAACTCTACACGCTGATTTATAATATTGTATCAAGTGAGGCTTCAGACCCGATTGAGAAAAAACCACTGTATCATTTCCTGCCAGGTACACTTTCTTATTCCCTGGGAACCGTCGGGTGCAATTTCAGGTGCATGCACTGCCAGAACTGGAACATATCGCAGGTTACCATTGACGAGGCATATACCATGGAAATAACGCCCGAACAGGCGATACAGCGTGCAATTGCCGCAGGATGCAGGTCGATTGCATGGACGTATAACGAGCCTGCCATCTGGCATGAGTATACATACGACAGCGCGGTGCTTGCGAAAAAAGCAGGATTGAAAACCGTATATGTGACAAACGGGTATATCACGCCGGAAGCGCTTTTACGGATTGCGCCTTACCTTGATGCGTTCCGCGTGGACATCAAGTCTTTTTCGGATGATTTTTACAGGAAAGTTTGCGGCGCAAGGCTTGAACCCGTACTTGAGTCAACAAAACTTGCAAAAAAACTTGGCATGCATATCGAAACAATAACCCTGCTTATCCCGGCAATGAACGACTCAATTGATGAGATTACACAGCTTGTAAGGTGGGTGCGGGATAACCTGGGAGAAAGTACGCCCATGCATTTCACGCGGTTTCATCCCATGTATAAGATGAGCGAACTTTATCCCACGCCGCTTGAGACCCTGGAAATGGCATACGGTATTGCAAAGAGTGAGGGGATGAGGTTTGTTTATCTGGGGAACGTTGGGGGGCACAGGTATGAGAATACCTACTGCCCGCGCTGTGATACGCTGCTGATAGACCGCACAGGGTTCAGGGTGGGTGAGGTTAGATTGAAGGAGGGGAAGTGTACGAGGTGCGGGGAGGGAATACCGGTTGTTGGGATTTGAGGGGAAGCTGTTTTCAGGACATGGGATAATTACAGAGAAGGCTGAAATGAGATAATAAAAAATGAAAAAGATTATCATTTCAGATGAAGTGTATGATATGCGAACCAGGTTCGGATATGGATGGGTAGCATGGCAAAAACAAACGGAAATGGTGAAAAAGTAAAATCCATGGAAAGCTGGATATGGGACGCAGCGTGCAGTATCAGGGGTGCGGCTGATGCAGCCAAATTCAAAGATTATATTCTACCCTTGATATTTGTAAAACGGTTGTGTGATGTGTTTGACGATGAGATTGACCGCATTGCAGAAAAAGTAAAAAGCAGAACGAAAGCCCTGCAACTTGTGGAACGGGATAAGTCAATAGTGCGTTTTTACCTGCCCATTAAGACCAAAGACCCTGAAAAGGAAAGAACATGGGATGTCATCAGAACTATGTCTGATAAAATCGGACAGCAACTTACCGACATCCTTCGTGAAATAGCAAGGGAGAACAAAGACCTGCAGGGAATCATCGACCGGGTTGACTTTAATGCTACCACACACGGGCAGCGTGATATTGATGACGACCGATTGAGTAAACTCATTGAAAAAGTTTCCGAAAAACGATTGGGATTAAAAGATGTGGAGCCAGATATTATCGGGCGCAGTTACGAGTACCTGATACGCAAGTTCGCCGAAGGAAGCGGACAAAGCGCCGGAGAGTTCTACACACCTACGGAAGTGGGTTTCATCATAGCAAAGATCATGGATGCCGAGCCCGGTATGGAAATTTATGACCCTTGCTGCGGAAGCGGCGGTCTGCTCATTAAATGCGAGATGGTAATGGAAGAAAAAATGGCGCTGCGCTCTAAAGAGAAGTATGCGCCGCTTCAATTGCATGGACAGGAGTTTATCGCTTCCACATGGGCAATGAGCAAAATGAACATGGTGATACATGACATGGAGGGGAAAATTGAAATCGGCGACACTCTAAAAAATCCCATATTCAAAACCGCAGGCAAACTAAGAAAGTTTGACCGTGTGGTCGCCAATCCCATGTGGAACCAGGGAAAAGACAGCTTATCCTATATAAATGACGATTTTTTTATCAATGATGAAATGGAGCGCTTCCCGGCAGGTCCATGCGGGGGCAAAGTTGACTGGGGCTGGGTGCAGCATATTTACAGCAGCCTGAATGATAATGGCAAAGCGGGCGTTGTACTGGATACGGGAGCCGCCAGCCGGGGCAGCGGCAACCAGGGGAGCAATAAAGAAAAGGAGTGCCGCAAATGGTTTATTGAACACGACCTGATTGAAGGGGTTATTTACCTGCCAGAAAATTTGTTTTATAATACCACAGCTCCGGGGATTATCATTTTCTTGAACAAAGCCAAGCAGCATAAGGATAAAATTTACCTGTTGCATGCGGGAAAGGAGTTTGAAAAGGGCGATCCCAAGAACTACATCACAAAGGATGGTATCGAGCGCATTTATGAGACGTATAAAGCTTTCAAGGAGGTTGAGAAGTTTTCCCGGCTGGTGGGTAAAGATGAGATTGTTAAGAATGATTACAATATTTCGCCCAGCCGCTACATACAGGTTAATGATGCCTATACATATCGTCCCATCGAAGAGATAGTGGAAGAACTTCGGGAACAGGAAAGCGAATATGTTACCATTGATGCAGAAGTGAAAACTATTCTTACAAAATTGGGGTTCAAATATGCGTAGGCTGGAATAATGAGTTATCAGTGGTCTATCTCTTTAATAACATGGTAAAGGATTTTGAATGGCTAAATTAAAGGATTTGCTCAGAAAAGGAGAATCTGAAACAGTAGAGTTCAAACCATCTTTATCTCAAATGGATAAAATAACAGAGAGTATTTCTGCTTTTTCAAATGCTAAAGGGGGAACTGTGGTCATAGGAGTGAGTGACAAAGGTGAAGTTCTTGGGGTTGATATTGGCAAAAATACGATTGAAAGTCTGGCAAATCTGATAAAGCAAAATACTGACCCAATGGCATATCCCTCAATTCGTGTTGAGGAGAGCGATAAAAAACAGGTTGTGG
>JACUTP010000097.1 GCA_014859785.1 Candidatus Methanoperedentaceae archaeon
CAGGGTAATGAAAAAGAAAAGTGAGCAGCTGTCAGCTTTTTTCAGAAACCGCCTTCCCGTTCTGGAAAGCCACCAGGTGCACTGGTCTTGCCTTTACGTCCACCCTTGTCCCGGCTGGCAGTGTCCTGGTGGATGGGAGTACCGAATGGATGTACTTTTCCCGGGGCAGCTCCAGGGTATACAGAACCTCGGACCCCTTAAACTGCTGGTCCTTTATAACGGCACAGCCGGTGCCCGCCGGTTCAATCTCAATATCATCAGGTCTTATCATAACCTGCACCTTCTCACCAATTTCCAGTCTGGTATTGTTGGGAAACAATCCTATCTCCGTCCTGATCCCGTCAGCCTCAATGGTACCGTCTATGAAGTCAGCCTTTCCCACAAAATCAGCCACGAAACCGGTGGTTGGATAGTGGTACACCTCCTCAGGAGTACCCAGCTGTTCCATTCTCCCGTTGTTCATCACTGCAACCCTGTCAGCCATGGCAAAAGCTTCTTCCTGGTCATGGGTCACCAGGATGGCAGTGGTCCCGGACTTTCTCAGTATCTTGATCATTTCTTCCCGCATCTGGGTGCGCATATCTGCATCCAGGTTGCTGAACGGCTCATCCAGCAGTACGGTAACAGGACAGGGTGCCAGTGCCCGGGCAAGTGCCACCCGCTGCTGCTGCCCCCCTGACAGGTGGAACGGATGCCGCTCTTCCAGTCCGGAGAGACCCACGAATTGGAGCATGTTCTCCACGATTGCATCCTTTTCCTTATCATCCAGGTTCTTCAGCCCGAAGGCGATGTTCTCCCTGACCGTGATGTGGGGGAACAGGGCATAATCCTGGAACACCATACCAACCTTCCGTTTTTCTGCAGGCACGAAAACGCCTTTGTCTGCCACGGTTTTTCCTGCCAGGACGAGCTCTCCGTCGTCAGGCATGTCAAATCCGGCGATCAGGCGAAGTGTGGTGGTCTTCCCGCACCCGCTGGGACCAAGAATGGCAAATATTTCCCCTTCCTCTACGGTAAAGCTCAGGTTCTCGACTGCCGGTGTATTGTTATACCTCTTGGTGATGTTCTTAAGTTCTATTATAGTCATTGTGCCTCCTGCTTTAAGATTATCGACATGAAAATCCCCGAAGCCAGGATCAGAAGTAAAGCCATGGCAGCAGCCTCGGCAAAGAGCGCATCATCCGTGGCAGACCATATCCTGGTGGCAAGTGTCCTGAATCCGATGGGTGCCAGGATAAGCGTTGCAGGTAGCTCCTTTATTGTGGTTAGAAACACCAGGGCGGCTCCGTTCACCAGACCCGGTCGGACCAGGGGCAGGGTTACCTTCTGCAGTGTCTCCAGCGAACCGCTCCCCAGACTCCTGGCTGCTTCTTCCAGCCGCGGGTTTATCTGGAGCATGGAGGTCCTGATGGTTCCCACAGCCTTTGGCAGGAATAACACCACGTATGCAAAGATCAGCATGCTGATGGTCTGGTACAGGCTGGTGGCAAAATTGGCACCAAAGAAGACCAGTGACAGTGCCACCACGATACCTGGCAGTCCTGACCCCAGGTATGTCATCCTTTCTAAGAGGGTACTGAAACGCCCGGGGTAACGCACGGCATATATTACTACCGGCAGGGCAGCCAGGACAGCCACAGCAGCAGCAAGTCCTGAAACATATATGGAATTGACAGTTAGCTGCAGTAATCCCCGGATAAATTCATCCGTGAACGATGCCCTCACCAGCCAGTATCCAATGACAGCCATGGGAAATACCAGGGCTGCTCCCACGACAGATGCAGTGAACATGAGTGCCGGAAGGCGCCATTTTCCCAGTTCAATCACTGAAGGCGGACGTCTGGTGGCAGCACTGCTTCCGAAGTAGCTGGCTTTCCCCATGGCCCTGAATTCCAGGGCAAGAATGGTCAGTGCCAGGGCGACCAGCATTAATGCCAGTACAGCTGCCGCAGTCCGGTCAAAGCTGGACTGGTACTGGATGTAAATAGCCCGGGTGAACGAATCGAACCGCATGAGGGACGGTGTCCCGAAATCGCTCAGGGTATATAGGGCAACCAGCAACCCGCCCGCTGCTATGGAAGGTCTCAGGTGGGGCAGCGTTACTTTGAAGAATGTCTCCTTCTGGCTGTACCCCAGGTTGCGGGAAGCCTCTTCCAGGGCAGGGTCAAGGTTCTGCAAACTGGAGCGCACTGTCAGCAGGATGTACGGGTAGGTGAAGAGTGTCATGGCAAGTACCGCACCGGGCAAGCCGTATATTGACGGCAGCCGCTCAATACCCAGGGGCATGAGAAGGTTCTGGATAATGCTTCCCTTGGGACCGATTGCAGATATGATTATGAAACTTCCCACATAGCTGGGGACGGTCAGCGGGAGTGCCGTGGCAATGCTCCAGAACCGCTTTCCGGGAAGGTCGGTCCTGACCGTGAAAAATGCCAGGGGGACTGCTATCACAGCAGAGAGTGCCGTCACAATGGCAGCCAGCAGCACGCTGTTCATGAGGATCCTGAATGTCCTGGCATCCAGCAGGATATCCACTACTCCTGTCCCTGCCCCGGCAGTACGCCAGAGCAGGTATGCCAGCGGGATTAACGCCATGGTCACTACCACGGTAGACAGAATCGCAAATATCCGGGATTGTCCCATGTTCCTGATTTCCATTGTGTTAGCTGAAACGCAGCGCTGTAACTTAAATCTTACAAAATACCTGCATCTCTCAGCATGTCAAGCGTGTCTTCCAGGTCTTCCAGGTTGCTCAGGTCAATATCAGGCGTATCTATCTCTGCCAGAGGTTTCTGGTCGCCCTCTACTTCTACACCGCTTATCAGCGGATACTCAAAGGTTTCTCTTGCAAAGTATTGCTGTGATTCCGGGCTAAGCAGTGCCTCTATGAAGGCTTCTGCCAGTCCCCTGTTCTCCACAGTGTCCAGTACTCCGATACCTGCCACGTTTATCATGGAGCCTGCATCACCTCTGGTGTAATGGTGTGCCACCGGGAAATCCGGATTCTCGCTTTTGAACCGCATGAGGTAATAGTTATTCACGAAGCCCACCTGGATCTCACCCCTTCCAAGTGCATCCACGATGGTGGTATTATTGGGGTACGCCTGGGGTTTATTAGCTTTTATACCTTCCAGCCATTCCCTGGCTTTTCCATTCCCTTCCAGTATCCTGAAAGCAGTAACAAAAGCCTGGAACGAACCGTTGGTGGGTGCCCAGCCTATCCTGCCGCCACCCCATTTCTGGTCGGTGAATTCCCAGATGGAGTCGGGAAGCTCGCCAGGACGGACAAGACTCGTATTATAATCCACGGTCCGTGCCCTCCCCGTGATGCCAATCCATTCGCCCTTTGGTGACCTGAACCTGGGTTCCACCCTGGAAAGCAGCGTATCCGGTATGGTGAGCAGGCGTCCTTCCTTGCTGAGCGCTCCCAGTCCCCCTGCATCCTGGGCAAAGAACATATGTGCGGGACTGTTCGCTCCCTCTTCCAGTATTGTGGCTGCAAGCCCGGCTGTTTCCCCATACCTGACCCTGATATCCATCCCTGTCCCTGACCTGATCTGTTCAATCAGCGGGCCTACCAGGTTTTCATTCCGTCCTGAATATATCGTCAGGGTCGGAGCACCCCCGGGTGCATCAAGAAACAGCTTCCTTATTATGCCGATGGCTGATAATCCCACAGCAGCACCGGCTGCATATTTAAGGAAAGTACGTCTTTTCATCTTCAATTTTCTGCCTCCTTGTGATTTTGTAAGGTTTTCATAGAAGACTTCTTAGGCTCACCTAATATTTAAATTTTTGTAACCCTAAAAATACTACATGCCAGAGTTTGAGATTGAATACGTCAGACCGTTACTAACCCTTTAATTTTTTAAAGCGAAAAACCTTAAACTGACCTGTGATAAATACCTAAGAAAACGAATGAATAAGCAAAAACGTATATTCCTGGTTATAGTAATTGCCATTATAGCTTTGAACATCAATTTCCAGGGAAGTGCGGGGAAACAGAACAATTCCCTCCAGTGGTTCCCGGCTTTAGCTGCTGATAACGATACAGTCTATATCGTCTGGGCTGATGAGAGGAACGGCAATTACACACGGATAATGAACAACCAGCCCCACAAGGCAGGGGACATATACTTCTCGAAAGGAAGCTCCCGGAACGGGTGGGTTTTTGACAGGAACATAAGGATTAATGAAATAAAAGGAAGTACGGGACATGGCTCTCCTTCGATAGCAGTTGATAACAAAAACCTCTATGTGGTATGGGAGGATGACAGGTTTGGTTTCGAAGAACTCTATTTTTCAACATCGCCCGGGGATAATACCAAATTCGAAAAAGATGTGCCGGTTGTAGCAGAGGCTGGAAGCCAGGTACTGCCGTCTGTTGCTGTCCTGGACGGGACTGTGTATATCGCAATGATGAACAAGAATAACTGGGATATTGATTTTGTGCAGGGGCGCCCTGTTAACGGCATTTACAGGTTCGGTAAACCGGTGCGGGTTAACGATGACCCTCAGGGCAACTGGCATTATGCCCCATCGCTTGCTGTTGATGATGAAAACAATGTGTGCATTGCATGGCTGGATGCAAGAAACGGCGATTATGATATCTATTTCTCGCATGGAATAAGGGAAAACGGAGCCTGGAAATTCAGTAAAAATGCCAGGGTAAATGATGCCACGAATGCTTCCCATTATACCCCTTCGATAGCATTTGATAATGGAAGCGCATACATTGCATGGTATGATAACAGGAATAAAGATTTTGATATCTATTTCTCAAAAGGCATATCAGGGAATAGCGGCTGGATATTTGATAAGGACATACGGGTAAACGACGATACAGGAGATACAAGCCAGATGCATCCCTCAATTGCGGTCAGGGATGGGGAAATTTTTGTGGTATGGGAGGATGAAAGAGAAGGCGCTTCTAATATCTACTTCTCAAAAAGCACCAGGAAGAATGGCAGCCTTGAGTTCAGTAAGAACATCAGGGTAAACGATATCAATGGCAGGCATTACGACCCGCAGATAGTAATATCCGGAGATAATATTTATATCGCATGGCAGGCTGAGATAAACGACGCAGGCGATATATACTTTTCACATGGGAAATATAACGGCAGGAACCCGGAGTTCAGCAGGAGCATAAAAGTAAATGACGATTTAACAGGCTCTTTTACAAAACCAAACCCGGTATTTGTGGGCATAGTGCTCGGCTCTGTTACCGTATCGATGATACTTGCAGCATATTTAAGAAGGAAGAATGAAAAGTGAAACTAAACCGGGAAAATACGACCTGCTTGAGAATGATGCAGTAAGGTCTATTTTCAAAAGCCGCAGAACCCAGTTTCTCATCCAGCTTCCAGGAGTCCTGTTTTTAGTTATAGTCGTACTGGCAGGTTTTTATGGAATCCAGAACAGTAATATGAACTTTGCCAGCATTTCAATATGGGTTATCTGGTGGTCGCTTCTTATAATAAGCCTGGCTCTGTTCGGAAGGTTCTGGTGTCTTATGTGTCCTTTCGGGGCAATAGGGGACTGGGTACAGCGCCGTTCATTTTATAAAAGGGTTAACGATACTTTTAGTTTAAACAGAAGATGGCCTGCCAGGTTCAGGAATCTCTCCATAGCCGCGGTATTTTTTCTTGTTATCACGTGGGCGGATTTCCAGTTTAACCTTGTAAACAGCCCTCTTAACACAGCGTATTTTATCGTTGCCCTGCTTGGCGCGGTCGTTATCGTATCAATAATATTCGAGCGCCGTTCCTTTTGCAGGTATGCATGTCCCATTACAGGGCTGGCAGGTTTATACTCAATGTTTGCCCCCTTTGAGCTTCGGTCAAAAAACAGGGAGACATGCAAAACATGCATGGAAAAATACTGCATATCAGGGAATGAAAAAGGATACCCCTGCCCGGTATTTGAGTACCCTGGCACCATGGAGAAAAATACCCACTGCATCCTCTGTACCGAGTGCGCCAAAACCTGCCATAAAAATAATATTTCCTTTAACCTCCGCTCCTTTGCCCGGGATTTCCTGACTTTATCAAGAACAAGGACCGATGAGGCGCTGTTTGTCCTGGTACTGCTCGGGGTGACGGTATTCCAGACGCTAATTATGATAAGACCGTGGACTGGTTTAACTACGGATTTAATGATTTATACAGGCGCAGGTTACGATTCTGTCAGGTTTATATTATTCATTGCTGCGGCAGCATTCCCTGTCATGGTCTATTCTGCTGCTATCGGCATCTCAAAATTATTCGACCCGAAGGTAATGTTTAAAGAGCTTTTTACAGGCTATGCTTACTCAATCATTCCCCTGGGACTGATGATGCACCTTTCCCACAATCTTCGCCATTTGCTGGAAGAAGGTACAGGGATAATCCCTGTCATCTCTGACCCGTTCGGCTCCGGATGGAACCTGTTCGGGTCTTCCGGATATGCTCCTGTCCCGCTTCTTGACAATAATAACATCCTGTTAATACAGTGGCTGCTGGTGTTTGCAGGGCTGGGATTCTCGATATCAGCAGGAAGAGGCATATCAAGGCGGATGTTCCGTGGAAATGAAGCAGGATATATACCTGTGCTGGTGTTTGTTTTTATCTTTTTCGTGTTTAACCTCTGGATGTCAGGGCAGCCGGTAATGCATAAGCATTGATAACGAAAAAAATGAGGGGGTTGTTTTCCGACAGCTCAACTTATCGCCACATCAGCCCTGTTGTCTGATATGTGAAGGTATGTGAGTGCGCC
>JACUTP010000098.1 GCA_014859785.1 Candidatus Methanoperedentaceae archaeon
ACACCATCACCCACTTTGTAAAGTATAGTCATTAATCTCTCTCCTTGATATGACCTTCTGCGCCTTGCAAGGATGACGGCAAATACTGATTACGAAATAAAAGCAGTGGAACCTGGAAAGGCTTTTTCAGGAACCGTAACACGTTCTCCTGCGGCATACACCATGCTTATGCAGGCACTTGACTTTGCAATCGGGCCAGACAGTGAGGTGGTTATAATTGGTGACCGGGAAGCTGAGGATACAAAGGCAATGTTTGAACCACTGGGTAAGGAGTTCCTACCAAACAAGGTTGTAATTTTCCGCCCTGCAAAGGAAGAACATTCGGAAATCATGAGCCTTGCTCCGTATACTCGTGACATGTCAGATAAAATCTGCATTAGTTTGGTATTCAGGCAACAATGAATAAAAGTATATTTGCTATTATTAATATAGTGAAGGACATGGAAATTAATTGAATAAGTGATATCATGGACAAAACTCTTAATGTATTGATCGTTGAATATCCTGATGATGACGCCCTATTACTGACCGAAAACCAGCTTAATGGTGAAATTAGCCTGAATAGGAACAAAGGAATTTAATTTAATATTACATTTATAAGAGGAAAAGGAGGAAAAGAAGATGAAAGGTTCGCACGTACTGATAATTGAAGATGAAATCATAGTTGCAGAGGATATTAAGAGAACCCTGCAGAATCTGGGATATATTGTTTCTGCAGTGGTACCTTCAGGGGAAGAAGCTGTTAAAATCATAGAAGATAACACCCCGGACCTGATACTTATGGATATTGTATTGCATGGGGAAATGGATGGTATAGAAACCGCAAAACAAATTAGCTATAATTATAATATTCCTGTAATTTATATTACGGCATATTCTGATGAGAAGATTCTGGAACGTGCAAAAGTAACTGAGCCTTTTGGATATATAATAAAACCTTTCAAGGAAAGGGAATTACACATTAACATCGAGATTGCCTTATATAAACACCAGATGGAGAATAAATCAAAAGAAAGCAGGAAATGGTATTCAACAACCCTGAAAAGTATCGGGGATGGCGTGATTGCTGTGGATTCCAATGGTACTGTCTCTTATATGAACCCGGTTGCAGAGTCTATGACCGGATGGAAACTGGATGAGGCAGCCGGAAAGCCACTTGAAGAGGTATATAACATTTTGAATCCAAACGAGTCGGGAATGGTTGATGGTCCGGTTACCAGGACCCGGCTGGAAGGAGTCTATGTGGGTAAGGCTTACCAGACAGTAATGATAACTAAAAACAATTCCAGAATCCCGATTGAAGAGAGCAGCGACCCAATCAGGGATGATAAAGGAAACATAATCGGGTCTGTTATGGTTTTCCGTGATGTTACAGAGGACAGGGAGGTGCATAACGAAAACGAAGCTCTTATGGAAATTTATGAATCCGTCCTTAACAGTATCGCAACAGGTATTTTCGTGACGAATAAAGATGATGTTGTCAATTACGTTAATAAGAAAATGGAACCTGTTGTTGGAATCGAGCAAATCATTACAGGAGAAGGTATTTTACCAGATAGCATAAGGGATGTATTCAATCCATATTATTTAATGGCTAAAGATACGTTGCAACCGGTTTATTATAAAGACGTGCCTTTTGTTATTGAGGTGGGACGCAGGGAGAGCCAGTCCGGCAGGTTGATTCCATTAATTAAGGATGGGGAATATAACGGGATGATTTGTACTGTTGAGGATATGCCTTAACTTAAGTATTATTCAATGTCAGGCGCAGGATGGTTATTATATAACTATTCTTCCAGTCCTGAGAATCCCCATTTGTTATAAGAGTCCATTGCTTCTTTGTATTTCTTCTTTGAAAAAAGGCTATTTCCCTTTATAATTTGTTTTTCAGGCGTATTCTTTATTTCAAGATACCTGTCATCTGGATGCAGGTCAGTTCCAGGGTCTAGATTTTCCGGTTCTATTTCCGGTTCTGCGACCTGTTCTTCCACCTGCTCAACCAATGGTTCAGTTTCCTTACCTGATACCACATCAACTGGAATTACAGTACGCAAATCATTATATGGTTCATCTTCCGGAATTACAGGCTGGGATTCTGCAACTTCATCATCAACATTACCAGGTTCAGAATCCTGTACTTCTTCACTTCCATACATCCCGTATCTGGATGACCCGGATTCCGTAACCTGGGTATCATCCCTGTGCATTCCGGCTATATCAGGTTCAGATAAAGGCTGCCGGAAACCAGGATGGTCAGGTTCAGTTATATGAGCAAGATTTTCCGGTTCCATTTCCGGTTCTGCGACCTGTTCTTCCACCTGCTCAACCAATGGTTCAGTTTCCTTACCTGATACCACATCAACTGGAATTACAGTACGCAAATCATTATATGGTTCATCTTCCGGAATTACAGGCTGGGATTCTGCAACTTCATCATCAACATTACCAGGTTCAGAATCCTGTACTTCTTCACTTCCATACATCCCGTATCTGGATGACCCGGATTCCGTAACCTGGGTATCATCCCTGTGCATTCCGGCTATATCAGGTTCAGATAAAGGCTGCCGGAAACCAGGATGGTCAGGTTCAGTTATATGAGCAAGATTTTCCGGTTTTTCATAAAAATTTACAGTTTCATGAACTGCATTTTGGACTTGCTCATATCCAATTAAATCCTCTTCCCCATAATTACCAGAAGAGCTGGCTTCCGGTGAACCTTTAATCTTCCTCATTTCTTTTATTTTAGCAAGTGCGGTATTTTTATTACTCCGTATTTTTTCAATTTCCGGATTTATTTTGAGTGCATTATCATACGACTCAACAGCTTCGGAAAAACGGTTGAGGGTATAAAGTACCAATCCCCTGTTATTCAAAACCGCTGCATCACCCGGAGCAAGTTCAAGCGCCCTGTCATAAGCAAGAAGTGCTTCTTCAAAACTCCTGCTCTTAAACAGGACATCACCCTTACTGCACCAGGCATCAGCATCACCCGGTTTTTTCTCAAGAATATCATCATAACACAGGATTGCTTTTTCATAATTCCCCATTTTTTCCAGGGTCATTCCATTATTAAAAATGATATCCACATCATCCGGATTAATTTTGAGAGCCTTATTATAACACCATACGGCAGCCTGTAACCTCTCCATTCGCGCTAAAGCAAGACCTTTGTTGTTCAAGGCACTGCTTGAACCAGGAGTTAGTTTTAAAGCTTTATTGTAACATTTAACCGCTTCTGCATACTTCATTTTTTCAACAAGGTTATTTCCCTGTTCGATAAGTGCCCGTACATCAGCAGGCGTATCATTTTTTTTACTATTATCCTGGTCTTTTTTTTTCTTTTTGAATATCTTATCTAAAAGAGTCATTTCTAAGTTCCATAATATTTAAAGCTTAATCAATATTTAAGTCTGAGTATGCATATCATCACACTTTGCGGGTTCTTATAGTTGGGTTCCCTGGTTGTGCACCCCGGGATTAATCGAATATACCTGAATCACACACATGTCCGGATTAATAATCTAGAATAACTTTTGAATTATTGTGTCAAAAGATTTCGGGTCGAGAAGTATAATTAACCGCCCGGTTTTATTCTCACCAAAATTCATATCAGTTGCAAGTGCAAACTCAACTTCCCCGGCAACTTCCTCCATGTTACTTTCTGCAATATCCGAAGAGTTGCCTGTTTTGAATACCGGGGCATTCAGGGTGATGGGTACTTGAATGAATTCTGATATGGCACTGACATATTGCCCGCCGAAAATATTTGCCGATTCTTTAACTGTCGATATTATATCTTCCGTAAATTCGTTTATTGTTTCATCCGGCGGGATGCAAAGCAGTTCATTTGCAATTTTCAGGGCAATGTCCTTTGAGAGATAAAACATCAAATTTCCACTTATATTTACTGAAGGGTCGTTGCCATGAAGCTGGACATCAATCAATACTATTTCTTCCCCCAGATTGGTAATCTCGTTTTGCATTTCGTCAATTTGCACGATACGTAACGGTGATTTAATTGATTCATCCTGCCCGGTTAATCCTGTTACTGTTGAGGCTGCATTTGCCATCCCGGACGTTCCGATATTATTCAAAAGACCAATAACCGAGTCAATATTCAAGTCTGATTCATGCACGGGCGCTGGAACCACGGAAGGCACAGGTTCAGGTTCGTTAACTGCATGGGGTACTTCCGGCTGCACACACCCCGCACCGTTTCTTTCTTGCTCCTGATATTCCTCATAAACAGTTCCGGTTGAAGAGCCTGTATCAATTCTTAATTCATTAAGTGTTTTTTTTGTCCCTGCAGGTTGCTCATCCCTGTACCATCCCGCTTCCGGTAGCGGGGGCATTTTGTAATTCTTTACGGGTTCTGTCATTACATATTCATGCCCATTGTTTGCAAGTTGCAGCCATACGGAACTTTTATGCCCGCCATTATTTTGGTCTATATAACTGAATAAGATATCAACCGAAACCAGCCCGTCAAAGGCATTTTTTAACCCCACGGTAATCCGCCGCTTATTTTTTCCAGCTGAACGTGAATCAGAATCAGTATCATCTACAATAACATCTTTTGAGAAATTCACCCCGTTACCGCGTCCATTACAATTTTTCAATCCGTCTTCAACCCTGGTGATATATTCGCATTCAAACCCATTTGACGGAACGTCGATGATTAATAGTGGAATATCCACCAGGTCGGAATATGCTTGCCTGCTGTTATATTTTTGCTGGCAATTTTCATCATTAATAGATTCTAATTTAATAATCGATTCCCTTGCTATTTTTTTCAGTTCAGGCGCAGCTTCTTTCAGGATAGATTTTAACCCCTCAACTGCCCTCATATCACCGATTCTTCCAAGCGCCCATGCTGCCTGCACTTTTACATTATCACTCCTGTCATTCAACAGTCCTATTAAAGGAAGTGTGGCTTTTGCATCCCCTATCTCACCAAGAGCCCATGCCGCACTTGACCTGACTATTACAGCTTCGTCTTCAAGAAGTTCAATTAAAGGTATTACGGATTTTTTTGACTTGATTTCGCCAATAGTTTGTATAATGTCCCTTTTCTCTATTGTTGTGCTGATATTGATTCTCCGGAGCAGGCCATCAACATCCCCGATTTTTCTTATTCCTGCAGGGTAACTGAGAGATACAGACAATTTTAACACCTTTTTCGTTAATGCTTGATTAAATTAAATAATGTGATTCTTTTTTCAAACCGTTACCTTAATCTTCTTGTCACACTGCCATATACCAGGTTGTGACAAACAGTGGGAATTTATTGTGAAAAAACCAATAATTACCCGGGATATGTTTAAATACTTAAATTCTTAATAAAGGATACATTTGAAGGTGAGTTTAGGTCAAACGAATCACATAACGATGATGAACCTCCAGATCCTATAAATGGATATGGTTCTTTTAATGCTCTTATACGTGAAGCGTTGCTGGATGATATTCCCAGCCTTGTTGCAATTGAGAACCAGTCTTTTAGCCGCGGAGATTATCCTATCGGCAAAAGGCAGTTCAAGTTTTTAATAGAAAACAGGCGAGTGAAAATATTTATTGCAACTATTAACGGGGAGGCTGCAGGTTATGTGTGCCTGTTAATGCGAAATAAAACTGCCGTGGTTTATTCAATTGCTGTAAGTGAAAAACACAGGGGAAACGGACTGGGAAGAAAGCTACTGGAAGCGGCAGAAAGACAGGCGTGTAAGGAGATGGCGTTAATTATCAGGCTTGAGGTAAGTTGTACGAATAGGGCGGTCAATCTGTATGAAAAACACGGGTATTCAAAGACAGGAATAATAAAAGATTATTATGGTGCAGGGGCGGATGCGTTTAGCATGTTTAAACAGGTTGCCCGGCAAGGAGGGGAAGAATTTGAGAAAATTAACACTGGCAGATATGGATGTAATCCAGCCGCTGCTTCAACCGCTTCAGGATAAGCTCTGGGTGTATTATCCCCCGGTCATCCTGAGTAATGAATCCGTATATATTGACAGGGTTGAGGGTTCAACCATTCTTTTATTCAAAGAGAATGGTAACTGGGACATTATTGTCCAGCCTCTCGGGGATTGCTCTAACGGAACGCTTGAAGAAGTATTTGGTTACCTGGTAAACCTTAACGGGAATAACGATGGAGCAATATACAATTGCACGGCTTCGTTTGCCAGCAATATAAAGAAAAACCGGTTTGCCAGTAAAGTGGAATGCTCTGATTATATTTATGATAAGGAAGAGCAGCTGGCGATGTGCGGGGGACGGTTCAACGAGATAAGGAACCATATAAATTATTTTAAGAAACATTATAATTACACGGTTTCTGCTTATAAAGCTGAGGATTACGAGGATTGCGACCGCCTGTTTAATGGATGGAAAGCAAAGAAGGAAGCAAACATTCCTGTTAAGGATGAACACGTGGCACAGTTATTCCAGAACCTGTGCCTGTTTCCTGACATGTTCGGGATGGTGGTGAGGGTTGATGAGAAGGTTGTCGGGTTCAGCCTTGGAGGTTTGCTGTCGCATGATGAAGCAATTTGTATTATCAGGAAGACGGATTATACTTTTAAAGGATTGTCAGAGTTCGTTGACCATGAGTTCTATAAATGCGTGCCGGAAAGTGTCAGGCTTGTAAATGATGGTGATGACCTGGATTCTCCTTCTTTGAGACAGTATAAGAGTAAATGGAATCCTGTGGGATTCAGGCAGTATTATACTGTTGAGAATAAGTTGAA
>JACUTP010000099.1 GCA_014859785.1 Candidatus Methanoperedentaceae archaeon
GCCTCATTTTTCCAGCAAGGGGATAAGAAAATGCGTTTATACTTTCCTATACGTACACACAAAATATAAATAACTCAAGCTCTGAATGAAGTCCTGTGAGAAACTCCCTGATAGTATTGTTAATTATCTTGTTAATTTTTACATCAGGCTGTCTCGATGATACTGAAAAATCCGGAAAAGAACTCACCATCTCAGCAGCCATCAGCCTATCAGATGCATTCAGGGAAATCGGGGACGCCTTCACGAACGAACACCCGGATGTTAAACTCTATTTCAATTTCGGCGCATCGGGAACACTTATGAGGCAAATTGAGCAGGGAGCGGAAGTGGATATTTTTGCAAGCGCCTCACAAAGGGAAATGGATTTCCTTGAACAAAAAGGATTCATACTTGAAAGTTCAAGGATAGATTTTGCAAAAAACCGCCTTGTCATTATTTCCCCATCCGGGGTTGATGTTGAAAAACTTGTAAGTCCAGAAATTAAACGAATTGCTGTCGGCAATCCAAAGACCGTCCCTGCAGGCAATTATGCACAGACTTTCCTCATGAATTCGGGATTATATGATTCGATTAAACCAAAACTTATTTATGCTGAAAACGTAAGGCAGGTTATGGGTTATGTTGAACTCGGTGAGACAGATGCGGGGTTTGTGTACCTATCGGATACGATTGATACGGATTTTGCGGTTTCAGGATTAAACGACAGCCTCTACCCTGAGATTGTGTATCCTGTTGCTGTAATCCGGGGCAGTGACAGCACGGATACTGCAAAGGATTTCATTGAATACATTATGGGTGATAAAGGGCAAACTATTTTACATAAACATGGATTTGTGTGAGTATATGGATTATTCACCGCTTTACCTTTCCATGTGGGTTTCTGTAATTGCAACCGTAATAATTGCAGCATCAGGCACATTTGCTGCGTACCTGCTTGCAAGAAAACGTTTTTTTGGAAGAAACGCCCTTGATGCATTTACCACGCTGCCCATGATACTTCCACCGACAGTAACAGGATACTACCTCATAATCCTCCTCGGGAGAAACGGAATAATCGGTAAGCACATCTATGACCTAACAGGTTTGAGCATCATGTTTACATGGCAGGCAGCAGTGATTGCGGCAACAGTAGTTGCCATGCCAATAATGATTAAATCGGCAAAAGCCGCGATAGAGTCGGTTGACAGGGAGTTTGAAAAAGCTGCTTTTACACTCGGGAAATCGGAGATTGAAACGTTTTTCCTTGTGACCTTACCTCTTGCAAAAAAGGGGTTGATGGCAGGGCTGATTTTGAGTTTTGCACGGGCGCTCGGAGAATTCGGTGCAACCATAATGCTTGCTGGAAACATCCCAGGTAAGACAAGTACCATGCCCCTTGCCATCTACAGTGCAGTCCAGACAGGGGAGGATACCCTTGCAACCACACTTGTTATAATCCTGACTATCATCTCCATAGCCGTAATATATATTACAACCAGAATCAGTGAATCGGGCAGGTATAATGCTTGAGATTAACATATACAGGAAATTAACAAGCAGTAATTCAAATGAGTTCAGGCTGAACCTGGATTTTAAATGTGAAAACGGGATTACGGTACTTTTCGGACCTTCGGGTGCAGGTAAAACACTTACACTTGACTGTATAGCCGGACTTGAAACACCTGATAGCGGCAGTATAAGTGTAAATGGTACGGCTTATTTTGATTCGGGGCAAAACATCAATATACCACCCCAGAAAAGGAAAGTGGGTTACCTTTTCCAGGACTATGCCCTGTTTCCGCACCTTACTGTTTATGAGAATATTGTATTTGGCTTGCGGTCAAAAGATGCAAGTGAAGGCGTTGACGAGATGCTTGGCTTTCTTGAGATAAGGGGACTCAAGACGCGCTACCCTGCCCAATTGTCAGGCGGGCAGGCACAGCGGGTGGCGCTTGCACGTGCACTTGTTACCAGGCCGAAAATATTGCTTCTTGATGAGCCTTTTTCGTCTCTTGATTTTATAGTAAGGTCAAGACTCAGGCGGGATTTGAAAAAGTTAAGGGAGCTTATAAAAATTCCTGTAATCCTGGTTACCCACAATCCTGTAGAAGCTTACAGCATGGCAGACACCATTGTTGTTTTCAGGCACGGCGGAGTTGGACAGATTGGAACGCCAGAGGAAGTTTTTACAAAACCGAACAGCATTGAGGTTGCACGCCTTGTGGGTATGAGCAATATATTCAAAGGAAAAATTACCGCAATTAAGGGTGATGATGTTATTATCCAGGGATATCAGGAGATTACTGCACAAAATCCTGGTGTTAAAATCGGCGAAGAAGTCACATGGTGCATCCGCCCGGATAATGTAATGGTGCTGCGGGAAAACAAGCCTGTCAGGGAAGCTGTTGCCGAGAACCTTGTAACAGGGCACATTACGGAAATAGTTCCAAAAGGCGCCTCGTACCTGCTTTTTATGGGCGGAAAACTGCCTCTTGAAATTGAAATCCCGTCCCATGCTTTTGAGAGGCTGGGTCTTGAAATCGGGAAAACGATAAGAGTGTCCCTGAAAAAACCGGCAGTTCACATAATACGGGAATGAAACTTAAACTATGGCTGTCCATTAAAACCACACACCAGCCGCCCCAAAAACTTCGTATACATAACAAGGTCATCCACCATTATATTCTCGTCATCCCCGTGCGCATTGCTCTCCCCGTTTCTCCCTGTACCGAAACAGCACGCAGGCAGCCCGGTAACTTTAACGGCATAAGCCACATCAAGGCTTCCATGGGTGCCTGCACACGCCACTTCCCTTCCTGCCGCGGCATTCGCAGCACGCTGCACCTCCCTCACCCACAGATGGTCTATATCGGTAAGAAGGGGAGTATATACCTCATTACAGACAAATTTCATATTGATACCAGGGTCTTTTTCCCTGACACGGGTTAAAGCATCATTTAATTCCCTGCATACATCTTCGAATTTTTCTTCAGGGATAAAACGCCTGTCCCCTTTTAATGTGCACAAATCAGGCACGATATTCTGCTTAACACCGCCTTTGATAATGCTGATATTAAGAACCGGTCTTAGCGTATCAATACCGGTCTTTTTGCGTATAACCTGGCTTGCAGCTACACTGGAGCGCCTTTTTTCAATCTCACCCTTCAATTCCATTAAACCCCTCATCACGGGTATGGCTTTTTCGATAGCATTCACGCCAAGGAAACTGCTCCCGCTGTGGTACGATTTACCGTACACGTCCACCTGCCAGTCAACATTCCCGTTTGCAGCAATGGTAATACTGTCACTGTCACCGTCCATGCTCAGGAAATAATCAGCCTTCAGTTTCCCGATGTCTGCAAGATGGCACAATCCGGAATAAGGCCCCATTTCCTCATCAGTTGTCATGGCAATATTCAGGTTATACGCAGGTTCAATTCCCATCTCATCAATGGCGGAAAGCATAGTCAACATGGCGGCAATCCCGCCTTTTGAATCAGAAACGCCCCGTCCGAAAATGCGGTTATCCTGAACGGTTACATCAAACGGGGGGACGGTCCAGTTACCGCTTGCAGGGACAACATCAAGATGGGTGTTAATAAGCAGCGTTTTTTCAGCGCCTGCGCTTTTAATGGCAGAAAGGTTCACCCGCTCACCCTCAAGATGTGAAAGACGGGGATTCTTATTCTCAAACAATTCCCTTGGCATCGGGATTTTCTCAACTTCAAAACCCACTTTCCTGAGACGGCGTGCCATATAATCCACGGCTTCCGGGTAGTTTTTCCCTGGCGGAACGCTGGTGTTAATACGTACAAGCTCACCGAGAGTGCTTATAGCCTCATCCTTCATGGAATCAAGAAGTTCAAATAAGCTCTCCATCATAATACATAAGGAACATATAACCCAAATCCTTTTTGCTTTGCTTACTGCCATCCGGGCAAAATGTCACTTTAATGGCACGTAAATGTAGTTAATTATTTATTATCCTGTTCAAGGAAAGCCTGCGCCGCCGCCAGTCTTGCTATTGGCACGCGGTACGGGGAACAACTGACATAGTTTAACCCGATATTGTGTCCGAACTTGATTGACTGCGGGTCGCCACCATGTTCCCCACATATCCCTATCTTGAGATCAGCCCGGGTAGAGCGTCCCTTTTCTATTCCGATTTTGACAAGCTGACCGACACCATCCTGGTCAAGTACTGCGAACGGGTCATGGTCAAGTATGCCGTGTTCTATATAATATGGCAGGAATTTTCCTGCATCATCCCTGCTGAATCCGAAAGCTGTCTGTGTAAGGTCATTCGTACCAAACGAGAAGAATTCAGCCTCCATTGCTATCTGGTCAGCGGTAATGGCAGTTCTTGGCAGTTCAATCATAGTGCCGACAAGATAATCCAGTTCTACATTATTTTTTTCTATCACTGATTCAGCCACACGTATCACATTTTTCTTTGTGGTCGAAAGTTCTTTAACATGACTCACAAGAGGAATCATTATTTCCGGAACGGTGTTTATCCCTTCGGATTTTAGTTCGCATGCTGCCTCAATGATGGCTTCAACCTGCATATCATATATCTCAGGATATGTGACTCCGAGGCGGCATCCCCTGTGCCCGAGCATCGGGTTGATTTCATGCAGCGCTTCCACACGCGCGAGCATTTTCTTTAATTGCTGGATTTTATCCCGGTCCCCGTCAATCGACCTGAGTTTATCGAGTTTCCTTGTAAGTTCGTTATGGTCAGGAAGGAACTCATGCAGCGGCGGGTCAAGAAGTCTTATTGTTACAGGGTATCCTTCCATTGCACGGAATATCCCTTTAAAATCGCTTTTTTGCATCGGGAGGAGTTTCAACAAAGCTTTCTTTCTTGAATACTCATCCTCTGCCATTATCATTTCACGGACAGCAGGAATTCTGTCATCTCCAAAAAACATGTGCTCTGTCCTGCAAAGCCCGATACCCTCAGCACCGAATTCACGTGCCAGGGATGCATCGTGCGGTGTGTCTGCATTTGTTCTTATACCAAGTGTGCGAACCTCATCCGCCCATTCGAGTATTGTCTTAAGGTCATCGTTGACACCTGCTGTTATGAGTTCAACTTCACCCAGTACGACATTTCCTGCGGTCCCGTCAAGGGTCAGGAAGTCGCCTTCGTTTATTGTGCATCCATTAACTGTAAATTTCTTCTTCTTGATACTGATAGTAATGTCACCGCATCCGGCAACGCATGGTTTGCCCATTCCCCTTGCAACAACTGCCGCATGTGATGTCATGCCCCCGCGGACCGTGAGTATCCCCTCTGCCGCATTCATTCCTCCTATGTCTTCCGGTGATGTTTCGGTACGTACAAGTATTGTCTTATTTCCGCTTTTTGCCATATCTTCGGCATGCTCTGCTGTAAACACAACTTTACCGACTGCTGCTCCAGGGGATGCGGGCAATCCGGTTGCGATAACTTCCAGTTTAGCATCAGGGTTTATCATCGGATGCAGAAGCTGGTCAATCTGTTCGGGTTCTATCCGCAAAAGAGCAGTTTTTTTATCAATCAGTTTTTCATTTACCATATCAACTGCAATCTTAACCGCAGCAGCAGCGGTTCGTTTTCCATTTCTTGTCTGGAGCATGAAAAGTTTGCCATCTTCAATTGTAAATTCAATATCCTGCATGTCCTTGAAATGCTTCTCAAGTTTCTGGTATATCTCGACCAGTGTAGCATAATTTCCAGGCATCTTTTCCTTTAAGGTTTCAATAGGCTGGGGTGTCCTGATTCCGGCAACTACATCCTCGCCCTGTGCATTTATGAGGTATTCTCCAAAGAAGCGTTTTTCACCTGATGCAGGGTCTCTTGTAAATGCCACTCCCGTGCCTGACGTTTCACCCATATTGCCGTAAACCATGCTCTGGACATTTACTGCCGTTCCCCAATCGCCGGGAATGTTGTTAAGTCGCCTGTATGTTTTTGCACGCTGGTTATTCCATGAATTAAAAACAGCATTTATAGCCATCTGGAGCTGCTTGCGTGGATCCTGCGGGAAATCCTCGCCTGTTTTTTTCTTAATCAAAACCTTGAATTTTTCAACAAGTTCCTTGAGTGCACCTGTATCAAGTTCGGTATCAAGTTTTACACCTTTCTCTTTTTTCCTTGCATCTATAATAGATTCAAAATCCTCATATTCGATACCAAGAACAACATTACCAAACATTGTTAAGAACCTGCGGTAACTGTCATAGGCAAATCTCCCATTCCCTGATTTGGCGGCAAGTCCTGCAACAGAGTCATCATTTAAACCCAGGTTCAATATGCTATCCATCATTCCTGGCATGGATACGCGTGCACCTGACCTGACCGAGAGAAGAAGGGGATTTTCGGAATCCCCGAACTTTTTATCGTTTTCTTTTTCAAGTTTAACGATAGCTTCATCAATCTGTTCCATCAATCCGTCAGGGTACTGTTTATTTTCAAGATATAGCAAACATACTTCAGTTGTTATTGTAAAACCGGATGGTACCGGAATTCCTAAGTTTGCCATCTCAGCAAGATTTGCACCTTTCCCACCGAGCAGGTTCTTCATGCTGTTTTTACCATCGGTTTCAGAGTTGCCGAAGAAGTATACAAATTTTTGATATGTCATGTTTTATCCTCCACCGGATATAAAATATTTATATTATAAATTTGCTACATGTAGCTATGATTTTTACCTTCAAAAAGTTTCATTTAATATTAAAGTTGCG
>JACUTP010000100.1 GCA_014859785.1 Candidatus Methanoperedentaceae archaeon
TGAGGCATTCACAAGACCGAAGCCGTAGTAATTATCCCACCCCGTAGCGCCGAGGTCTGTTGCAGTGTCGCCCAGTCGTTTCCTTACCTCAGGCGGTTTAAGACTTTCATTGGATGCCAGAAGGAGCGCCACTGTCCCTGTAACATGCGGTGTTGCCATACTTGTGCCGCTCAGGGTTGCGTATGACCCGCCTTTATATGTGGAATATATGCCAACACCCGGAGCTGCCAGTTCTGCCTCTTGTCCGGTATTGCTGAAAGAAGCGATATTGTCCCCGCTGTCTGTTGCAGTTACCGCTATCACAGAATCATATCTTGCAGGATAGCTTACTGTACCGCCATAATCATTCCCTGCTGCTGCCACGATAACAATTCCCTGATTATATGCATTATCCACAGCCATTTTGAGTGAATTGCTGCTGCCACTTGAACCAAGGCTCATGGTAATCACCTGCATTCCGTTGGCTGTTGACCAGTCTATACCTGCGATGACATCACTCAACCATCCCGACCCTTTCCTGTCAAGAACCTTTACACCGTACAGCCATGCATCAGGAGCAACGCCAACGACGCCAATCTCATTATTTAATGCCGCTATTGTACCTGCAACATGGGTTCCGTGCCCGTTGTCATCACGGTAGCCCTTCGAACGCTTTACAAAACTTACGCCTCCCTTCACGTTTCCCGCAAGGTCAGGATGCTGAAAGTCAATCCCTGTATCGACAACAGCGACTTTTGTACCATTTCCTGTGCTCTTGCCCCACGAAGGTTCTGCATCAATCCTCTTGATTCCCCACGGCATAACCTGTTCAGGCTGGAAAGGGGCGGGTTTTCCACTTTCTTTATTATCCGGTTTGCCGATAAGATGAACCTGCTGATCAAGTTCGATGTTTGAAATCTTTTCACATATGGCAGGCTGGCGACCTGTTGCTTCTTCCCTTTTCAGGCACGTTTCATTAATCTTATTATATGCCTTCTCCGGAATTTCAAGTGCAACTGCATTAATGATATTGTAATTATATTTTACGGCGCCGCCCTGCCTTTCCAGGTAAACAATATCGTCAGGTGCTGGTTTATCCTTGAAAAGCACAATGGCTTTTACTTTATCATTTCCATCACTGGCTGAGGCTGTTAAAACCAGGAATCCCAGCGATAACAGTAATACCGGTATTATTATTTTCCTAAACATTTTATCTCCTCATAAATTTAGCCCACAGGTAAGAAATTCTTTTGGATTTTTACACCAGGGATTATTGGGTTATTATTGTTAATAAATTTTTGGTATAAGCGTGAATATTTCTACATGGTTAGTATAATAATCATAAGCAGTTATCAGTTATTCTAAAATAGCCCTTGCATCGACTGCTATTGCTCCTCTTTCACCCACAATCAGGGGATTAATATCAAGCTCGGTAATCTTTTCCTTTCCTGCCATTTCGGAAACAGATACAAGTACATCTGCAATTGCATTGATGTCAGCGGGTTTCCTTCCCCTGATGCCCTTAAGTATGGGATAGCCCTTTATTTCGGAAATCATCCTCAACCCATCGTTCCTGTCAATTGGCACAATCCGGAACGACACGTCCCTGTAAACCTCGACAAATATCCCGCCAAGACCGAACATCAGGGCATGACCGAACTGCGCATCCTTTTTCAAGCCTATAATAACCTCGCGTCCCTGTTGAGCCATCTGCTGGACAAGGACGCCTTCAATTCTTGCCTCTGGTACAGAAGCCCTGATGTTTGATACAAGTTCATCATATTTTGTCCTGATGTCATCCTGCCCCACATCAAGCAAAACCCCTCCCACATCGGTTTTATGCGTGATGTCAGGTGATGAAATTTTCATGGCAACAGGAAATCCGATACTTAAGGCAATATCAAGCGCTTCATCAGCATTTGTAGCAATATTTCCTCTTGTTACAGGAATCCCGTATCCTGCAAGAAGTTTCTTGGTTTCGTTTTCGGTAAGTACTGTCATTTACTCGCCCCCATTCCGGCAGATTCCGTATTTTTTATCTTGACAGTATCAAGGAACTCGCGGTGTTTTATCAGTGCAGCCAGCGCTTTTACCGCCCTTTCCGGAATGGAATAGTTGGGCATGCACCCTTTTTTGAGTATATCAACCCCGTTTTCAGTACCTGCCCCTCCCATCCAGCAGGTAATTACGGGCTTTGTGCTTTTTTCTTTAATATCAACCACAGCCCGGGCCGGAGGGATTGAATCAACTATTGCAGCATGGACATATATTACTATAACTGCATCAATCCCTGTATCGTTGAGAAGTGCCTGAACAACTTCACTATAAATTTCATAAGAAACCGTCCCGGCTGTATCGACAGGATTTGAACCTGATGCAAAATCCGGGAGGACATTTTTTATCCTTTCCCTTGTTGTCTCCTCAAGGTTAACGATATTGATACCGTGTTTTTCACACGCATCAGTTGCAAGGATGGAAGCACCCCCGCCATTTGAGATGATGGCGACATTATTTCCTTCAGGAAGAGGCTGGCAGGAGAATGAGAGTGCAGCATCAAATAACTCATCAATTGTGTCAACCCGTATGATGCCTGCCTGCCTGAACGCTGCCGTGAATATCTCGTCAGAGCCGGCTATTGAACCTGTATGTGAAAATACCGCCCTTGACCCTCTCTCAGACCTGCCGGTTTTAATTGCGATCATGGGTTTTTTACAGCTGCGGGCTGCATCAATAAACTTTCTTCCACGTTTGATTCCTTCAATATACATTGCTATTACGCCTGTTGAAGGGTCATTGTCCAGGTATTCTATCAAATCAACATCATCTGTTTCAGCTTTATTTCCGGTACTGATGACTTTAGAAAGTCCAATTCCAATATCAATGGTCCATTCTGCTATGGCAAGTCCAAGAGTGCCACTCTGGGTGATAAATGAAATGGAACCCTGACCAGGAAGTTTACCTATAACGCTTGCGTTAAGACCTGCAGGTTCGTTCACGATACCCAGCGTATTCGGTCCTATCATGCGCATCCCGTATTTCCGGACAATAGAAACGAGTTTATCCTCAAGTTCGGCACCGTCCTTCCCCGTTTCCCTGAACCCGGCGCTTACAACAACAAGTCCCTTAACCCCTTTTTTTCCACATTCTTCAACTACATGCAGGACAAAACTTGAAGGTACTGCTATCACTGCCATTTCTACGTTATCCGGAATTTCGGAAATTGATGGATATGCGGTACGTCCCTGGACAATTTTTTCTCTGGCGTTAACAGGGTAAACGTCTCCTTTAAAATCATTTAAAATGTTTTTAAATATCCGCCCGCCCCATTTTGTTTCGTTATTTGATGCACCAACCACGGCAATCGAATGCGGCTCAAATATTGAGGATAGCATTTTTAAATCCATTCCCTGTATTTCATGGCGCGAAGTACCCTCTGTTTCGCGATGCTGACTGCTGTATCCCGCGGATAGGTATTTTCGCTATATACCTTATCCAGTATCTCTTTAGTGTTCCTGCTTATTGAATATTTAATCCTGTCAAAAGCCTGGGTTTCTGTTCCGCCGTGGTATTCTACAGAAGCCGTAATAACACCGCCGGCATTGGCAATAAAATCAGGAATCACAAGGATACCCCTGTCATGCAGGATTTTCTCAGCTTTTTCGGTTATCGGGATATTGGCGGCTTCAATGATCAGCCCTGCATCAATAACGTCTGAGTTTCCCTCATTAATCACATCTGGTCGTGCAGCAGGTAGGAATATATCAGTACTTATCATGAGCAAATCCGTACTTTCCAGTACCTCACCATCCTTGTAATTTGTAACTGAACCTGTTGTTTCCTTGATACGTATAAGGTCATCAACATCCAGTCCATTCTTGTTATAAATAGTTCCATTCGAGTCGCTGGCACCGACAAGTATTGCCCCTCTTTCTGCAAAAAAACGCGCTGCGGGTTTCCCGACATTCCCGAATCCTTCGATGGTGAGGCGTGCACCGTTTAAGTCGAGGTTAATATATTCCTGTGCAATGTCGGCGCACACTGCCGTCCCGTAGGCTGTCGCACCGATTTCATCAAGTGGAATCCCTCCGAGTTCCCTCGGCAGTCCGGCAGCGCGTCCGGTCTCATCATATACATAAGCCATGCTTGTTTCATCAGTTCCCATATCAGGGCCGGGAATGTAATCTGTCAGGCTGTTTATCCCCCTCGCAAAAGTCCTGATGACATGTTCCTTGTTTACTGTTTTCGGGTCAGCGATAATACCGGATTTTCCACCGCCGTGGGGAAGACCTGCCATGATGTTCTTATAGGTCATTGAACGTGACAGCCGTACGACTTCTGTCGTGGTAACGTCAAGCGCCATTCTCACACCGCCTAAAGCAGGACCGGCAGCGACATTATCTATGACGACAATAGCTTTTGTCTGTGACCTTGGCTCGTATAAATGAACAATTTTTTCAGGACCAATATCATCGGCAAATTCGAAGACTCTATTTGTGAGATCCATATCTATTCTCCCTTTATACAGTCATTTGTGTGTATGGTAAATTAAGATTGTGGTTTTTGATAGTTAAAACTGTCACCGGGTTTATGTAGTTAACAACTGATCAAAATTGTTATGGAATTCGCTCTGTGTTTTATTGATTAAAACAGCTCTTTCAGGTTAAACCTGTACGGACCAAGGTTGCCGCCAAAGTTGCCTGCACTTATTTTCTTAACACCCGGAACTGTAACCGCTTCCTTTATTCCTGCCCTCATGGCATTTTTAATAGCATCCTCGCTTAGACCGTTGATTACTATCTCATAAATGCCATTAACATCTGCCGGAACATTCGTATCCTTTACCTTACCTTTTAAAGACGGGCTGAACTTCTCGTTGGTGGTAGCCTTCATGAACTTGGCATAGTTTATCGAGCCTACCTTTGAGCCGCTTGCCACAATACCTCCGGGGAACGGCGTGATTACTCCTTCAACCTGTGCAATGGCATCCACTGCATTTTCTGCTGCCGCAAGAGCTGTCATCTGGTTATCAGCAAGTATGAAGAAATTCCCGCCTGCTATGCCTTCCTGCGCCCCGATGCTGTGCTCGGTTATGAAGTCACCTTCCATCATGGGTATCCTGTAAGATTTCCGTCCACCGATTTCTGTTTCCGATTCAAACCCGTCCCCAAAGAACTTCAGCTTGAATCCTGTATCGAACTGCTTCTCAGCATCCGGAAGACCGTTCCACATCGCCGCGGTAGGCGCAGTGAGGACGCACTGTCCGAGGCGCTTTAAAAGCTGCTCTTCAAGAGACTTATACCCGAACGTGCATATCTGGATGTATACACCAGGTCTTCCGTCAGGTGTCTCATTCCCTGTAACAATTTTTTCCACACCTGCCTCAGCAGGACACATTATTACGGATGTCCCGAATCCAGTTGCTTCAGTGGCTGCTACCAGTGCCCATTTTTTGGTTGCGCCTGTAATCAATACCCTTGCTATTTTTATCGGAAAAGCTTCTGCAAACGTGTCTTCTATTTCTATTCCATTAAGTTCCATAAAATCCCTCTGGTAGCTCTTTTCTTAACAGTATTACCTAATATATGCTTCGAAATGTTCCGGGTAAAAGAAAAAAAAGAAAAATAGTTTTTTATCTTGCCATTTCTGTTACAATACGCTCTGCAAGCTGCTGCATTCGAACTGACGTTCTTCCCGGACCTGAAAAATCATCTTCCGACATTACTGACGCAATTTCCTTACCAAGTACAAAGATGGCATGTTTGTGTTCGGCTTTACTTCGATGAATTTGTATAGGGCTTATATCAAGGGACCGGTACTGGGAAAACTCGCTGTTACCGCTGTCTTCAAAAAACTTCTTCATTTGAACCATCAATGTGTGTAGCTGAATCAATTCTTCCTTGTGGATAAAACCGCCTCCTAATCCATATACGGCTGTTTACTGCCAATACAGTAACAAACAATCACTTCCTCCCTTATTAAAACGGTTTGTAAGGAAGTGACATTCCTATCCACTTAACTTAAAGTTTACGATTTATTTTTAATGATTCTTCGTTACCTTTTCATGGGATTACAATGATTATCTGGTGCGGTATGTGCGGATATTCTTTGACATAAAACCCGTATACTCCCTGGTCGGTAAATGTGTAGCTAAATTCTTTATATCGCCATCTTAATATTGCACTGGTATTATCATTGTCCCACAGCATTTCCTTGCTGAGAATGGTTAGTTTCTCTTCAGGGTCTTCCGCATCATTGACCCAGGTTACAGTATCCCCTGCATAAATCGTGA
Source organism: Candidatus Methanoperedentaceae archaeon (assembly GCA_014859785.1). Lineage (GTDB taxonomy): Archaea > Halobacteriota > Methanosarcinia > Methanosarcinales > Methanoperedenaceae > Methanoperedens_A. The sequence continues at coordinate 6,269 of JACUTP010000100.1, forward strand.
GTGTCCTGTTCTTATAGTCATAAACAGCTCAAAGATAATATTATTGTTTTGTTATCTTGTATGTTATTGCGTTCACGAGCGGTTATTTTGTAAGGCATGTTATAGATACCATCTCTGAAATATCAGATGTAGTATTAAAGTTGCCAAAAAGTGATGCAAATAAAAGATAATAAACTTTTGTTATTTTTGTCGTAAGTGTTGGGGTGCTTTGAACACCCGATACATATATATCTGCCAGTACATATTCGATAACATTATCACCTCAATAGATAAGGAGTGAGCACGGGGGCGATGATACTCCTTTAAGTAGTGATTTCTATGCACTTTTACGGGTATTATCCTGATATTATGGCTATATCAGAACGGTTAATTGTTTCTTGTCAGGTCTGTGGTCTCGACTATACCCGTATTTTCCAA
>JACUTP010000101.1 GCA_014859785.1 Candidatus Methanoperedentaceae archaeon
ATTATATAAAACTTACGACATTATATAATTGACTTGACACTAAAGGCACTTGTACCATACGTTCATACTTTCAATACTCCCTGAGATATTGGTATTATTAAACAGCGTTCCGCAGTAAGTGTATCCTGATTTTGCAAAGATTATATTTATTCCGGCGCAGCTCGCCCGGGCAATCGTATATGATATTTTCATATCTCTTTTGCGCATTTCATTTTCCATTTTTCCAAGAAGGTAAATTGCAAGTCCGTTTCCTTGATATTCAGGCAGTGTTGCAAAATCAGTCATTTCAACGGTTTTTGATTCGATATCCATTTCCGAAGATGATATGGCAGCAATTTTACCATCTTTCCATATACTGAAATAAATTACATTTTCATTCATGGTTTTTTTGATAAAACCAGGTTTAAATATTGGAAAAGGGTATGTTTTGAAAACTTTGCGGTATATTTCCACCATATCAGGTATGTTTGATATATCACAAATTTGAAACCCGAACCCTGGAGAAATTTCGCTTACGGATTCTTTTGCGGATTTAGAATATGACAGATCAAGTATATCACAGATATTCTTATAATTGTTGATTAACTTCCTGGAACCTGAAAAGTATTTCCCCATTAAGTAGGCGTTCTCACTACCATTATAAAAACCAGGAATAAAAGCCTCCATCAAATAACCAGCATCTATAAACCTGTTTTTTGCAAAACCCGGTACTTTTGCGAATATTTTAGTATATCCATTATCCAGTGCCAGTCGTTCAATTTTACCAATGATTCCTGGAAAATCCTGTTTTGAAATTTTCATTAAATAAATACGGTCATTATATTTTCCGTGTTGTAAAATTGAGTTGCTGATAATATCAATTTTATCCGAATTCATATTCTTCTGTCCACTCGCTCCGTATTCTCCGGGATTAAGCTGTCAGTTTTATCAAAATCAGACAGCAGTTTTGAAATGCCAGTTGCCTTATATTCTTCTGCATCATCAACTTTAAGCTGCAGACTGCACTTCTGGCAATTTCTATCACAAAAAACAGTCTTGTAGGAATCCGGTTCTTTGTATGTTGTAATAACACCTTCGAAATTCCTTAAAATCACTTTATTTGTAGACCACGAGATAATGTAGTTGGGCATTACCGGAATTTTCCCGCCGCCCCCGGGAGCATCAATTACATAGGTGGGAACAGCGAAACCGCTTGTGTGTCCTATCAGGTTTTCCATAATTTCAATACCTTTACCTACCGGAGTACGGAAATGAGATAATCCTTCTGACAAATCACACTGGTAAAGATAATATGGTCTTACCCTGTTCATTACGAGTTTATGCACTAATTTTTTCATAATCCTCGGGCAATCATTCACCCCTGAGAGCAGGACAGACTGGTTGCCCAGAGGAAATCCCGCATCAGCGAGTCTGGCAAGCGCTTTCCTGGATGATTCTGTAATTTCCCTCGGGTGGTTAAAATGTGTATTAATCCAGACAGGATGATGTTTTTTTAACATTTCCACAAGTTCATTTGTTATGCGATATGGAAGCACCACAGGCATCCGTGTCCCGATTCGTATTACCTCAACATGGGGAATTTCCCGTAAATTTGTAAGTATCCAGTCAAGATTTTCATCAGACAGCATAAGCGGGTCGCCGCCTGATAACAGGACATCACGAATATTCCGGTTATTTTTAATGTATTCTATACCTTCGAGAATCTCATTTTTATCAAGGATTGAAACAACATCAGAAACTTTTCTTTTTCTTGTGCAGTGCCTGCAATACATCGCACAAATATTGCTTATGTGGAACAGTACCCTGTCAGGATAGCGGTGGGTTATACCCCTGACAGGACTATCAGTATCTTCAGACAACGGGTCTGTCCTATCGCATGAACTCAACTCTAATTCATGGGGGGATGGGAATGCCTGTTTAAAAATAGGGTCGTCTTTCAGGTCATCAACATTTATCAATGAGAGGTAATAGGGAGTTATGGAAAGTGGGAATTTTGCAATTGTTTTAATAAGAACATTTTTTTCATCAGCGTCAAATTTAATCCCAAGTAATTTTTCAAAAGTGTCTATGTCAAGCACAGAATGTCTGAGCTGCCATTTCCAGTCTTTCCACTGTGAAATAACGGCGTCAGAATTCATTTTTTTAACAATTTTCTTTTGTTTATCGTTATAAATTATTGTTTCTTGCAATGTAATACCTCAAAATATTCTAAAAATACATGTTATAAACGTATATGGTACAGCTTCCACATCACACAGCCTATTTGCATGATATAACATCATTATAAAATTTCATCACTATTAAGTTAACCTTCCGATTCTGCAAAATAGGGCGGGTGGTTTTTCCGTATGTGCAGGACATGGTATGCAGGATACTTTCAGCATGAAGTATATTTTCCGTTAAAAATACTGGTAAATTATATACTGTACACCGTATCCTTGATACTGTTTGTTACGATTTCAACGGTATAATTTTGTATTGGAAAATTATGTAATAATGTATTGTTAATAAAATCCGTGAGGTCCTCTTCATCATTAAATAAGCCTATTGCCTTAATGGAATACTGTCCTGTTGTCTGGTATATCTTAATAAATTCCTCGATTTCAATTAAATTTTTCAAATCACTTTTCATCGTTTTTGGCATCATCTCCAGATTAAAAAAAGCAAGTGTCCTCTTTCCGAATTTTTTGGGATTTAAGAGAACAGAATAATTCTTAATATACCCCTCATGTTCCAGTTTTTCAAGCCGGTATCTTACACCATTTTCGCTCATATTGACTTTTTTTGCGATTTCTGAAATAGGAATCCTCGCCTGTTTTTGAAGGAGTTTAAGAATAATTTTGTCTTTCTTACTGACCATGAAATAAACTTAAAGTTACTATTATTTAAATATACTGCGGCTCTTATTTATTTAAGTCCCGTTTCGCAGTTCAAGTTCATAGCCTGCGCCCTGACCTATTCCTTCATCAACCCTGACATGGAGCTTTGTGACGTTATCCACACCTTTTGACCTGAGGACACCGGCAATATTTTCAGTGAAATATTTACACAGGTCTTCTGCACTCACTGATGCTGCCGGAAGGAATACAATATCTTCAGAGGGCAGTACGTACCTTTTGTTGCTTTCTGCAATTTCGATGGTAACACCATCGTCTTTCTGTATTTTAAGGCGCGGGTCATTTTCTGCGATAATTACCCTGTGGTCAAGAGTCTCGCACAGCCTGTTTACGATGTTTTTCAGGAGTTCAAAATCAATGATAAACTCGCCCTGCTGTTCGCCTTCGACCCTCACACTGACAGCATAGGTGTGTCCGTGGAGGCAGCCGCATCTGGGATGGTTGGGGATGAAGTGGCATGCTGAAAACCGCAGTTTTGCCATCCATCCGTCTACTTCAATAAACATTCAGACGTCTTATTATCCTTGAGGCTATAATGTTTTTGTATGGCTTTATTTACTTTCGGCAAACTATCATTTGTTTTATATTCCCGTGAACCATGAGTTAGTACATGGAACAGGCGGATTCGCTTTTCACAGGCAGTAACTCAATATGCGTTGTATGCCGCGGCGCGAAATTATTGTGCGGGAAAGCACGGTGTCCTGTACTTGTCAAGTTCTATTCGAGGGCAAAAGTGAAGCCGCTTACTGAAAACCTGGGTATCGATGGCTCATCCCCTCCAGGGGTTTTCGTGGGGCGAATCGGGTATCCTTACGTTTCTGTAGGTCCGCTCATACCTCCCGAACACGGAGATACCATGCTTCTTGATACGCCTGAAATGTGGCTGGGGAAAAGTATCGATGATATTGTGGATTTTCGCTCGCAGCTTGTCCGCGGCAAGCATCTTGTGCATATCCGTGATTTTGAGAGCAGCAAAATAATTGAAGCAACACGCGAGATGGCGCTGTGCAAGAACCCTGTTGACGTTGAGGCTGAGTTCCTGAAAAAGCCCGCTGCCAGGCTTGTACTTGATGATGAGGTGCAGCCGTTTGGTCCGACAGCGCCTCTTAAGAAAATGGATATCGGGAATACGAAATTCGACAGCAGGATGGAAAAGGCGACCAATGATACTGATATGCTGGCAAGGGATGCTGTGATTGAACTGTATGATAAGGGCACAATGGTGTCAGGTATCCAGCGGGCTTTTTCAGCCGGGTCTTTCGGGGAAGGAAAAGCCCGCCGTTTTGTTCCCACCCGGTGGAGTATTACAGCTGTGGATAGCATGATAGGCGCTAATCTGATGGAGAAGATGAAGGATAATCCCGTTATTAACGAATACATGGTATTTGAGTCATGGCAGCTTGATAACAGGTTCGTGGTACTGATGATTCCGCGCGCCTGGAGTTATGAGCTTATCGAGGCGTGGTACCCGAATACTGTCTGGAACCCTTTCGGGAAGGATGTGGCGATAATGTCATCGTCTGAAGGGTATAACGGCAGGACGGCGTATGCCGAGATTGGAGGGTGCTACTATGCCGGGCGGCTTGCCGTGAACGAGTATCTTGTGAAAGAAAAAAGGCAGGCGCGGGTTGTAATACTCCGTGAGGCGCACCCCGGATACATAATGCCGGTTGGGGTGTGGAACGTGAGGGAGAATGTCAGGGAAGCCCTGCGAAATCCCCCGCACAGGTTCCAGACACTGGATGACGTTTTCGGGTATATTTCAACGAGGCTTGTTATCGGGAAGGAGCGCTGGATTCAGGAGAGTACTGTATTGAAAGAGACAAAGTACCAGAAGGGATTGGAGGATTTTTTCAGGACTTGAAAGGATCTGGCAGTATGGCTTTTGTAGTTTCATATCAAGTTTAGTCTTAGCGAGATTAAATATATTAAAAGGTTTAATATAGTAAACTGGGTTAATCTTAATAAAAAATTATCCGTGATAATTATGTCAGAACAATTTCAAGACATAGAACAATATGAAGACAGAAAACGAAATAAAATTGCATTATTAATAGATGGGGATAATGCACAACCAAAATTAATCGGGAAAATTTTAGCAGAGACCGGAAAATACGGGTCAATTACAATCAGGCGTATCTATGGTGACTGGACTACATCCAATATGAACGGATGGAAAGACACTTTAAACAATTATGCAATTCAGCCGATACAACAATTCCGGTATACCATCGGGAAAAATGCAACTGACAGTGCTATGATAATTGATGCTATGGATGTTCTCCATAGTGGTTTAGCAGAGGGTTTTTGTATTGTTTCAAGTGATAGTGATTATACCAGGCTTGCAACCAGAATTCGTGAGAAGGGTATTTTTGTGATGGGGATTGGAGAGCAAAAAGCCCCTAAGGCATTCGTAAATGCATGTAATATTTTCATATTTACAGAAAACCTGGTACAGGAAGAATCAATTAAAAAAGGAAAAACGGCTTCAACAACTAAAGAAAAAATCGATGAGGGGCAAACCAGTTCGGATTTGATTGCATTACTGAAACAAGCTTTTGAGTTGTCTGTGGGGGAGGATGGTCTGGCTCACCTTGGAACAATGGGTATAAATTTGCATCAATTAGACCCCAGTTTTGATCCCCGTACGTATGGGTATAAACAATTATCACAACTTATTAAAAATTTCCCGGATATTTTCGAATTAAAGACTGAAAAGAATAGCACGGGTTCTACGATATTCCATATAAAAGTTAAAGAATGAATTTTAATTGATGCGTATTTATATCTCTAAATGATAAAGGAAATCAAGGTTAAGACAGCCCTATTGCCATCGAAACTCCCGGGCTTAGACTATGCCCTGAACCCTTACAGGGGATGCGCCCATGCCTGTGTTTACTGCTACGCGCCGTCTGTTATCCACTGGAACGGGAAATGGGGCGAGCTTGTAGAGGCTAAGGTAAACCTGCCGCGGATTCTGTCAAAGACGATTAGAACGAAGAAAAAGAGTGTTGTTGGATTGGGAACGGTTACTGACCCTTACCAGCCTATTGAGGAAAAATACCAGATTACACGGCGCTGTCTTGAGATTTTACAGTTGCATGATTTCCCTGTGTGCATCCAGACAAAGTCGGCGCTTGTGTTGAGGGACATTGACCTTTTACGGGAGTTTTCAAATATCGAGGTTGGAGTGACATTAACCTCGCCTGACGACAGCGTAAGGTCAAAGCTTGAACCCGGCGCATCGTCTGTTGCCGAAAGACTCCGCGCATTGCATGAACTCAGGGAGAACGGCATCGATACATGGGTGTTCCTCGGACCCCTGATGCCGCATATTACTGATATTGAAGGGCTGGTGGATGCTGTTGCTGAAGTTAAGCCAAAGTATGTAATTGTGGACAGGCTGAGGTTAAAACCGGGCGTATGGGAGAATGTGCGGCGCTTTGTGGAGGAGTTTTATCCGCAGTATCTGGATGGATATGTGAAGATTTTTGTTGAGGGAAGGCAAGGTTATTATGACGGGTTTCTGGGGAGGGTTCGGGAATTGTGTAAGGAGAAAGGGGTTGAGGTGTGATGTGAACTGGGGAGGTATTGCACAATGGTAGAAATCTTTGTAAAGTTTCGGCGCCGTGAAAAGATATGGCTTTGCAGTTCACATCTCGAAAACCGCAGAAGCGATTCAAGCGTAATTATTTTTATATAATTACATCGATTAATTTTGCGGCG
>JACUTP010000102.1 GCA_014859785.1 Candidatus Methanoperedentaceae archaeon
AATCCTGCCCATGAAAATAAAAAAGAGATGTTCGAAAAAGTATTCGTTTTTAACCTGTCAAAACAATCTCTATGCTGATGTCCTTGGGCACCTGTATGCGCATTAATTGACGCAGTGCCCTTTCATCTGCATCAAGGTCGATGAGTCTTTTATGAACCCTCATCTCCCAGTGGTCCCATGTTTCACTTCCTTCACCATCCGGGCTTTTCCTGCACGGGACGACGAGTTTTTTCGTAGGCAGCGGGACAGGACCTGACAGGTTAACCCCGGTTTTCACTGCAATGTCTTTAACCTGGGTACAAACCCCGTCAAGAGTGACGGGACTTGTTCCCGATAAACGTATTCTTGCTTTCTGAGCCATATAGGATATCCTTGTATAAAAAATAAAAAAAATAAAGTTACATACGTAACTTAATATCCTGTACCATGCCTGCTGCAATGGTCATGCCCATATCCCTGATGGCAAACCTGCCAAGCTGCGGGATTTCCTTGACCTTTTCGATACACAATGGCTTTGTTGGCTTTATTGTTACAATTGCCGCATCGCCTGCCTTGATAAAGTCCGGATTTTCGGCACTTACCGCCCCTGTCTTTGGATCAAGCTTCTTGTTGATAGCCATGATTGTGCCTGCAACCTGTGCGGTATGGCAGTGCAATACAGGTGTGTAACCAACTGTAATAGCTGACGGGTGCTGCAGTACAACAATCTGCGCTGTAAACTCATCTGCAACTGAAGGGGGTTTATCGGTATGACCGCAGACATCACCCCTGCGTACATCCTTCTTGTCAACACCTCTTATGTTCCAGCCGATATTATCGCCCGGAAGTGCTTCCTTGACTTCCTGGTGGTGCATTTCGATTGACTTGACTTCACCCGTTGCCTTTGCAGGCATGAAGATAATCTTATCACCAGGTTTCATCTTTCCGGTCTCGACCCTGCCAACAGGCACGGTTCCGATACCTGAGATCGTATAAGCATCCTGGACAGGAATACGCAATGGAAGATTTACAGGTTTCTCCGGCTCTTTTAACTCATCAAGGGCTGCGAGGATTGTAGGTCCTTTATACCATTTGGTGTTCTCGCTCTTGTCCTTGAGGTTGTCTCCCTTAAATGCTGATGTCGGGATGAAATTCATAGTATCTGGCTTGTAGCCGACCATCTTTAAAAGACCGCTGAGCTCTTCCTTGACTGCATTATAACGGGCTTCGTCATAGTTGACTTCATCCATCTTATTAAGTGCAATAATAAGCTGGTTGATACCGAGTGTTCTTGAAAGGAAAACATGCTCTTTTGTCTGTGCCTGGACACCGTCCTTGACTGCGCAGACAAGAATTGCCGCATCTGCCTGGGAGGCACCGGTAATCATGTTCTTGACGAAATCCCTGTGACCAGGGCAGTCCACGACAGTGAAGTAATACTTATCAGTATCAAATCTCTGGTGTGCTACGTCTATGGTGATACCACGGTCTCTCTCTTCTTTGAGTGAGTCCATAACCCATGCAAACGCAAAAGATTCTTTACCTTTCGCTTTTGCTTCTTCTTTATACTTGTCGATTATGTGCTGGGCTACAGCACCAGTTTCGTACATTAAACGACCGACCAGTGTGGATTTACCGTGGTCAATATGTCCGATAACTGCTAAATTTAAATGTGGTTTTTCTGCCATATTATATTCTCCTCAAATTTCTATTTGAAATGTTTCTTGACCTTATAGTTGTTTTTTATTTATTAAACCTTGTGCTAATTATACCATGCTCAATCACTTATGAAATCACTCGGCTTGGGCAATTCAAGTTTTAGTCCTTTCCTCTTGCGTATATCCAGAACTATTTCATTGAGCATGTTCTGGGGCAATGGTTCGAACCCTGCAAACTCTGTACTCCACATGGCACGACCTTCTGTTGCAGAGCGTATATCCCCGGCAAAGCCGAACAGCTGTGCCACAGGTGCTTTTGCTTCAATGATGGTCGTGTCACCTTCTGATTTCATATCAAGTACAGCGCCGCGCCGTCCCTGGATTTCACGCATGGCACCGCCCATCTGGTCCTGGGGTACATGGATGAATACCTTCTGGAAAGGCTCAAGAAGCGTTGAGCCTGCCATAAGCATAGCAGCCTGTATTGCCTGTCTTGCAGCAGGTATGACCTGGGCAGGTCCCCTGTGTACTGCATCCTCGTGGAGCTTGGCATCCATCAGCTTTACCTTGACACCGACAACAGGCTCTCTTGATAAAGGTCCTGTCTTCATGACTTCCTCGAACCCTTCAAGAATAAGCTCCATTGTCTCGTTCAGGTACTGGATACCTTTTGTCATATCAAGGAAAATATTGTTTTCGTATATATGGGTAATAGCTTTGGCTTCATCCTTATTCATCCCTGCTTTCATGAGAATTTCCCTTCGCTCAACTTCCGGCATTCTCATAGAGACTACGCCTTCCTTGATAACTTCCAGGACTTCAGGAGTTATCGGTTCGACTATAATGTAGAACCTGTTATGGCGGTTGGGTGATTTGCCTTCCACGGGTCCTGCCTGCTTTGTAACAGTTTCCCTGTAAACCACAAGCGGGGGTGATGTTTTAATCTCAACGTTCTTATCACGCTCTATCCTGTGGCTAACAACCTCAAGATGCAATTCACCCATCCCGGCTAACAAATGTTCACCTGTTTCCTGGTTGATATTAACTTTAAGCGTGGGGTCTTCCTTTGCAACCTGCCTTAATACTTCAACGAGTTTTGGCAGGTCTTTCATGTGTTTTGCCTCGACTGCCACAGTAACCACAGGCTCGCTTACGTGCTTTATAGTCTCAAATGGTGTCATCTCCCGGTTACTGGATGCGGTTGAACCGACAATTGCATCTCCAAGACCTGTTACTGCAACGATATTCCCTGCAGGGGCTGATTCCACTTCAATACGCTCAGGTCCCATGAACAGCCCTACCTGCTGAATCCTGTTTGGTTTTGATATACCGGAAATGAACAGTTCCTTCCCGCGCTCAAGAGACCCGGAGAACAGCCTTCCTGTTGCCACTTCCCCTGCATGGGGGTCTGTGGAAATTTTTGTTACCATGAAAGCCACTTCACCACTGGGGTCAACATTTGCCATGGACTTCCCGATCGGGCTTTCCTTGTCACCGTGCCAGATAACCTTGATACGGTTTTTCTGTGCTTCCAGGGGATCGGGCAGGAACTTGATAACCATATCGTTCAGGACTTCATAAAGCGGGGTTTTTTCTGCAAGTTCTTTCTGGTTCTCGGAATTGCAGTAATCAATCACCTGCTTAAAACTGATTCCTGTCTTTTTCATGGAAGGGATACTCACAGCCCAGTTGTAAAGTGCTGAACCGAATGCTACTTTCCCGGCTGCCGCATCGAGTCTTAAATTCTCATAATCATCGGGTTTCATACCTTTTATGAGCTTGTTAACTTTATCGATAACAGCACCAAGGCGGATTTGCATTTCTTCAGGTGTAATCTTCAGCTCGTTTATGAGGCGGTCTACCTTGTTTATGAAAAGGACAGGCTTTACATTCTCCCTGAGTGCCTGGCGCAGTACGGTTTCAGTCTGAGGCATTGTGCCTTCAACGGCATCAACTACAACTACAGCGCCGTCTACCGCCCTCATGGCGCGTGTGACATCGCCGCCAAAATCCACGTGTCCGGGTGTATCTATAAGGTTGATAAGGTGTTCCTTACCGTCAAATTCGTGCACCATCGAGACGCATGCCGCGTCAATGGTGATGCCGCGTTTCTGTTCTTCCTCATCAAAGTCCATGAACAACTGGTCGCCTGCCAGTTCTTTTGAAATCATGCCCGCACCGGCAAGTAAGTTATCTGATAATGTTGTTTTACCGTGGTCTATATGCGCTACTATACCGATGTTCCGGATGAATTCCGGTTTTGACATAAGTGTTGTTACACGCTCAACCATTTTCTTTCGTCTGCCCATTATATATTACCTCATTTACTGGAAAATTCCCATTAGAAAAATTCAGCTTTTCTACTATTCAATCATATATAAACACTTTGAAGTTGGGATAAAATAGAAGGAGAATGGAACAGCTAATTTGTATAATATTTTAAAATAATAATAGAAATAGTTTTTATTTTCATTTCCCGGATTTAAAAAAATGATATTTGGATAAGCTTTTTCATTATTAACCAGATATAGCAACTAATGGTTAAAAAAGGACTCTTAATCACATTAGAAGGCATTGACGGGACAGGAAAATCCAGCGTAATTAAGGGTCTGGAAATAAGGTTCCAGGATGCTGTATTTACGAGGGAGCCGACACATAACTGGATTGGGAAAGCAGTACAAAAGTCAATTGAATCAAATACCGACCCGCTGGCAGAGCTTTTCCTTTTTGTGGCTGACCATGCCGAGCATATTGCCAGTGTCATAAGACCTGCTCTTTCTGAAGGTAAGATGGTAATTTCAGACAGGTATTCTGACAGCAGGTACGCATACCAGGGCGTCACGCTGGCTGGTTTATTTGATGATGCTATGGGATGGATACAGGGCATCCATAAAGCCTGGACTGTTGTACCCGACCTTACGATTCTTTTTAAGATTGACCCGGCTGTTGCGGTGGAGCGGTGCGGCAACAGGGGAAACCATACTAAATTTGAGAAGATAGAGTTCTTAAGGAAAGTACAGGATAATTTCCTTAAGCTTGCAGGGCAGGAGCAGGAGAGATTTGTTGTTGTTGATGCTGGCAAGGCGCAAGAAGCTGTACTGGTGGATGTTGTAAGGGCGATTGAAGAACGTATTAATTAATAATTCATCTGATAATTGAATTAAATTGAATCCAATATCTCATCCATCTCAATCCCGTCCCACTCCTTCTCCCCAACCGCCACCTCAAACTCCTGCGGTGTAAGAACAGGCACATGGAACCTTTCTGCATCGTCTATTGTAATTCTGGGACAAGCAGTATTCACATAAGCATCAGCCTTGAAATTAAGAAGCTGGTCTGGTGTCACAAGGTCCATCATGAGGATGTGCGCCTCTTTCCCGTGCTTAACTGCAATATCCCTGAGTTTCATGGCAAGCTCCATCCGTTCCTGCCCGGTTTTTGAGGATACTATTATCCCGAAAATTTTTGCATCCATGGAGCGAGCGATATATCCGCCCCGTATCCTTTGTAGCCTCTCAGGGTTCACCTCGACTGCCGTTTTCAGGTACGGGTCTGCTGCAATCACCCGCTTTCCTGTGGCGATGGCAACACCGAGTGGATGGAACATGCCGCTTCCGACATAGAGGATTTCTGTGCAATCAACACGTGCTGCAGTGAAGTTACAACCCAGGACCTGCCCGGGATAACCCACCCGCAAATCCCCTTTTCCGACAATACATTCCTTCCCGTTCTCCCTCAGGAATGCGCAGACATCCTTGAGCCTGTGGATATGCTGGACTGTAGTTATTACACCGATTTTATCTTCCTTTATCTGTTCAAGCGCAGCCCTGACAGCAGGAATCACGTCAACATTTGAGCGCGCTTCGATAAACACCACGTTTTCGTGCACACCCATCTGCGAGTGCCCGAAATGGAATAACATATCAACTTTTGCGGCAAGTGCCGTATCGATATCACATGCACCGAAACAGGGATTACCTGAAATTATGACATCAGCCCCTGTTTTTTCTTCAATAATCCCTGCAATCCTTATTGCCTGCCGTTTCAAGCCTTCAGGAAACTGCACTCCCGCAATCTTACAGTCCTTTTCTTTTATGGATTTTATTATTCCTGGAATGTCAATATCAAATTTCATTATAATTTCCTTGCTATAACATATACTTCCTGCTTACCTGGCTCTATAATATCCATGATTTCAAGTCCAATCGAAGACAGTTTACTGAGATGAAGCTCATGCTCTTTATCTTTTGGCAGTTTCAGGACAATCAACAGTATCCCGCCATTTTTAAGTGCCGGCAGTACATGCTCAAGCGCCTGTATCGAGGAGATGGGATTTGCCGTAATGTCAAGTGTCATCACATCAAACTGTCCGAGCCTGTCCACGGGAATATTAAATACATCATCAAATTCCACCGTAATATTTGGGCATTCATGTTCGAGTTTTTTTAGCTGCTGGTGAAACTCGCGGCTGAATTCAATGCCGTGGACACTGGATGCAATTTCAGATGCAAACATCAGGAACCCGCCTGCGCTTGAGCCGATATCCAGAACCCTGTTGCCCTGCTGGATTATTCCGGTTTTGTCATTTATATTTTTTAGTTTCCAGTAGCCAGCGGGCTTGTCCAGTCCTTCTTCCACTTCCACGTTATCTGAATATACAACATCATACGAAGGTTTGGTTACTAATATATCGTTTACTTTCACATGCCCTTCAAGGATAGCGTGTTTTGCTCTTGCGCGGGAGGTCAGGTTTCCGATTTCTACAAGATAGGAGTCAAGCCTCATTGGATACCAGATGGTGTTTAAGCATATTGTATTATTCTACCGTCCTCCCGCATGTTTCAAAAGGTTAATACCAAAAAAGCCCTATCTTAAGCATATTGTGCCGAGGTGGCAGAGCGGCCAAATGCGACAGATTCGAAATCTGTTATTCCCTTGGAATGCGCGGGTTCAAATCCCTCCCTCGGCGCT
>JACUTP010000103.1 GCA_014859785.1 Candidatus Methanoperedentaceae archaeon
GGGATATGAGTGCAGACATGAATCCATTTGGGGTTAAAGATTTTATCGACACCGACAGGGGTAGTGCAGCAATCCACCGCCTCAGCAGACTTGAGGAGATAGGCTTTGGAAACATCTCCCGCCTTCCATACTCCATCAAGATATTACTTGAGGCTCTCCTGCGGCATGTGGATGGACGGCTTGTAACCGAAGAGGACATCGAATCATTAGCAGGATGGAATCCAAAAAAGATGCCAGAGCGCGAGATTCCTTTTATTCCCGCAAGGGTGCTTCTGCAGGATTTCACAGGAGTTCCCGGAGTTGTTGACCTTGCTGCCATGAGGTCGGCTGTTCAAAGGCTTGGAGGCGACCCGGCAGGGATCAATCCTGTTATACCCGCAGACCTGGTTATTGACCATTCCATACAGGTGGATTATTACGGCACCTCGTACGCCAGAGCTTATAATGAAAAAAAGGAATTTGAGCGCAACCGCGAGAGGTATGCTGTTCTTCGCTGGGGTCAAACAGCTTTTGATAACTTTCGTGTTATTCCGCCGGGCAGAGGAATAGTCCACCAGGTAAATCTTGAGTATCTTGCGCCTGTGGTTCAGGTCAAGAAAGTGAACGGCGAGCCTGTTGTCTATCCTGATACCCTTGTCGGGATGGATTCCCATACCACAATGATAAATAGCCTGGGAGTGCTGGGATGGGGCGTTGGAGGGATAGAAGCAGAAGCGGTCATGCTCGGCAAGCCGTACCACATGCCGGTTCCTGAAGTTGTGGGCTTTAAGCTTTACGGTGATTTGAAGGAGGGAGTGACAGCCACAGACCTTGTTCTCACCATCACCCAGATATTAAGAAAGCATAACGTTGTGGGCAAATTCGTTGAATTTTACGGGCAGGGTTTGAGCACATTGAGCCTGCCCGACAGGGCGACCATATCCAACATGGCTCCTGAATACGGAGCAACAGTGGGATTCTTTCCCATTGACGATGAAACATTGAATTATCTCATGATGACGGGAAGAAAAAGGGAGCACGTTAATCTGGTTAAGTTATACGCAGTGGAGCAGGGCCTCTTCCGCACCGATGAAAGTCCCGAACCCCTGTTCAGCGAGACACTGGAACTTGACATGAGCACGGTTGAACCAAGCCTTGCTGGACCGAAACGACCCCAGGATTGTATACCTCTTGATGAAATGGAAACAAGTTTCCATAAGGCTATGGAGGAGACGTTTCTTCGGAAAAAAACCGAAGTGGAAGCTGATCATGAATATCACCGCTGGCTTGGGGAGGGCGGAAGCTTCAGGGTCGAGCATAAACATACCGGCGGGAAAGAGTTTAATGCAAAATATGAGATGAAAGTCCCGGTAAAAAGCGGCTCGATAGTAATAGCAGCCATAACCTCATGCACCAACACTTCAAACCCCTATGTGATGATAGGGGCAGGTCTTCTTGCAAGAAACGCCGTAGAGCGAGGACTCAAGGTCAAGCCTTACGTTAAAACGAGCCTTGCTCCTGGTTCGCGTATTGTCAGCGAATACCTTGTGAACTCAGGACTCATGCCCTATCTTGAAGCTCTTGGATTCCACCTCGTGGGATACGGGTGTACAACCTGCATAGGCAACAGCGGTCCGATCCCGGAAAAGGTTGCCAGGGCGGTGAAAGAGAATAACCTGATAGTCGCTTCGGTATTAAGTGGAAACCGCAATTTTGAGGGCAGGATTAACCCGCTTGTCAAGGCAAATTACCTTGCCTCGCCCCCACTGGTTGTGGCATACGCCATATCAGGTACTGTAGATATCGATCTTAAAACTGAACCTGTCGGATACGACCCGAATGGCAAACCAGTATATCTAAAAGATATCTGGCCAGATCAGGAGGAAATCCGGCAGGTTATAAAAAAAACCATCAAACCCATGTTGTTTGAAAAACAGTATTCAGAGATATCGGGTGGAGAGCTGTGGGAGAACCTCAAAGTCCCTTCCGGCAAACTCTATGAGTGGGACAGCGAATCGACCTATATCCAGGAACCTCCCTTCTTCAGGGATTTCCAGGTAAAGCTTCCTGAAAAGGGCGACTTTATGGGTCTCAGGATACTTGTATACCTGGGAGACAGCATCACAACGGATCACATTTCCCCGGCGGGGGAATTTTCTAAAGACTCTCTTGCAGGACAGTATCTGGTATCCTGTGAAGTTGTGCCGGAAGATTTCAATTCTTTCGGATCAAGAAGGGGAAATCATGAGGTCATGATGCGTGGAACATTTGCAAATATAAACCTCAGGAACAGGCTGGTTCCTGATAAAGAAGGAGGATGGACGCGTTATTTCCCTTCGGGAAAAGAGATGACAATTTACGATGCAGCGATGCTTTACAAAAAGAATGACATCCCTCTGGTCATCATAGCAGGGAAAGAATACGGTACAGGCAGTTCCCGCGATTGGGCTGCCAAGGGCACATGTCTTCTTGGGGTCAGTGCAGTAATAGCTGAATCGTATGAGCGTATCCACAGGAGCAACCTCGTGGGAATGGGCGTTCTGCCTCTTCAGTTCAAGAAAGGGGAGAACGCAGATGGGCTGGGCATCAAGGGAGATGAGGTACTAAATATCTCAGGTATAAGTAACTTAGAGCCGGGGGGAGAGCTGCACGTGGTTGCAAGAGATGAAAATGGAAAAGAAAAGACATTTAACGTCATGGCAAGACTGGATTCGCCGGTTGAAGTGGAATTTTATAGAAATGGCGGCATACTGCATACATTCCTGAGAAATATACTAAGTAATAAAAGGAGGTGAAAACCAATTATCTTACGAACGCTGCGAAGGTGTTGCGAATACTGAAGAAGGAACCTGGTGAAATTAATTTCTATCGCAAAGAATAATAAACGATTTTTTCATAGGAACCCCATACAACCATAAACGCTCAGGCTTGGGCCCTGAGTAGTTTAAGCGTATTCCCTTTCCTCTACGGGCACATACTTGCATCCTTCATTCCCACAGTACCTCCCGATATACTCTGCTTCCGGTCGATAAAGTACTGCTTTAGGCTGCGCTTCTGCGAATTTTTCCTCTAAAATATGCGCACACCACCCTGATATTCTTGAAACCGCAAAAATGGGTGTAAAAAGCTCAGGGTCAATTCCCATCATGCGGTAGACGGACGGGCTGTAGAAATCCACATTTGGATAGATATCCTTTCCTTTTCGTTTTTTGAATTCTGCCCGAACTGCATTTTCGATCTTTCTTGATAGCTCGAACCATTTTGCATTCCCGGTCCTTTCCGCCAGTCTCTCTGAAATGCCTGAGAGAATCAGGGCGCGTGGATCCACCGTCTTATAGACCGCATGACCCATGCCCATGATCTTTTCCCCCGCATCTAATCTTGCTTTTACCCATTCCTCTACCCTGTCAATTTTATCAATTTCAAAGAGCATTTTCATCACCCGGGTATTGGCGCCGCCATGAAGTTCACCCGAAAGCGCGCCCAGTGCGGCGCCAGCGCATGCATACATGTCTGCCCGGGTTGATGCCACCACCCTTGCGGCAAACGTAGAAGCGTTGAAGGAATGTTCGGCATGGAGAACAAGGCAGGTATCAAAATCCCTGGCAGTCTGTAAGTCTGGCACATTTCCAGTCAGCATGTACAGGAAATTTCCAGCATGCCCGAGTTTTTCATCAGGCTTTATTATATCAAGATTCTTTCTGACCCTGTCCCAGTACGCGACCAGTGTCGCCATTCTGGCGATAAGTTTTATCGATGTTTTTATGGCGGACAGTTTTGTTCCGGTTCTTGCCTCGATATCAAAATCTGCAAGCATCGGGATTACGGATTGGAGTACATCCATGGTGTGAGCCGTTTTTTTCCTCTTCTTCAGATGCCTGATTATGCCTGCTGGAAGCTTTCTTTCAGAAGCCAGCGTTTCCCTGAATAATTCCAGCTCTTTCCTTGCTGGAAGGGTTTCATAGAGAAGCAGATAGACAGTTTCTTCAAAAGTAGAATACCGGGCTAACTCCTGTATATCATATCCCCTGTAAATCAATTTCCCCTTTTCACCATCTATAGCACATATTTTTGTATCAGCTACCGCGATTCCCCGCAATCCTGTATCTTTTGTTTCCTGCATGGATGCTAACCTTGATAAGAATATTCTCATTTATGTCTTTAAGTGTATTGCATGAAGTCATAATTGGAACTTTCTCTCAGACGGTGGTTTGTGCAGTTTCAACAATCGGAAAAAAGAGAGAACCAACGCAATTTGAAACTATTGTTAAAATGGTCTCCTCAGTTTTCAAGATCAAAGAATGGCTTTGCGATGCTGGCTATCTTTTTAAAAAGTGCTGGGCTCAGGAGACCATACATTATTTATACTTCCGGGATAAATCTCTATATCAGGAGGTTAACATGCAAGGAATGATGGATTACGGAATGACCTATGGCAGTTACGGTAGTATTATGGGAATTATCATGTTGATATTTTGGATACTGATAATTGTGGGGATTGTACTGCTTATAAAATACCTGTGGGAAGGCGGAGCGCCCCGGGGCGGGACAGAATCAGCACTTGACGTCCTCAGGAAAAGGTATGCACGCGGGGAAATCAGCAAGGAAGAATTCGAGGAGAAAAAGAAAGACCTGTTATGAGCGCCTCAAACATCAGGAGCGCAGTCATTTTGATAGCTGTCGGTATAGCGGGTCTTTTCCTGCTGAACCTTATACAGGGCAATGAATATGCAAATCCGTACCGGACATATACAATAGATGCATCCGGTTTCAAGAGTAACGGCGAAAGGATATATTTCACAGCCACTTCGGATTCAGGAAAACCCATCCTTGCATCAATGGGAATGATGACCATGCGGGGCGGGACGATGAGCTGTTACACCTGCCATGGTGCAAACGGGAAAGGCGGCTCAGGCAGGATGATGATGTGGCAGTTTGAGGCGCCGGATATAAGGTATTCCGTACTTACGACAGCCGGACATGGCGGTCATGAGGAGGATGAAAAGCCGTACACTGATGACCTCATTAAACGCGCAGTTACCAGAGGGCTTGATTCAGAGGGAAAAGCACTGGAGCAGCCTATGCCCGTATGGCAGATGGCTGATGAGGATTTTACCGACCTGCTTGCTTACCTCAAGATTCTTGGTTAATACTTTCACCATGCAGTAAAAGAATATTTAAGCAAGCAAAACCAGAAAAGTTGTAATGACGTTACAACAGAGGGCAGGGCAGTGTGCCGCACATATAAGGAAACATTCGTCTGCACTTGTTGTTTCACACATCGATGCTGACGGCTTGACATCAGCCGCCATTATGGCAAAAGCGCTTGAGAGAGCAGGCATCGAATACAGTACAAGTTTCGTGAAACAGCTTGATGCACAGACACTTACGGATACGGCAGACCGCAATCCTGAGCTTGTGATTTTCACGGATGTGGGTAGCGGGATGCTTGATGCCATAAATTCGTTAAAAATTAATGCAGTGGTATCCGACCACCACCAGCCGCAGGGTGAATATGGATATCATATCAATCCCCATCTTTTCGGGATTAACGGCGGAAGTGATATCAGCGGCTCAGGGGTAACGTACCTGCTCTCCTGCGCACTCGGGAACAATACTGACCTTGCAGCACTTGCAATCGTGGGTGCTGTCGGGGACTTACAGCATGTGAAAAACGGGCAGCTTGTCGGTGTAAACAGGAGGATCCTTGAGGATGGTGTCAAAAACGGCATACTGCATCACGGGAAAGACCTCATGCTGTTCGGTAAGCAAACACGCCCGGTTTTCAAGCTGCTTCAGTATTCCTCTGACCCGTATATCCCTGGAATAACAGGCAGCGAGGATGCAAGTATTGAATTCTTGAAGAAAATAGGCATACGCCAGCAGGGTGAGAAATGGAGGCGATGGATTGACCTTGAACCGGGGGAAAAACAGGCTGTAGTTTCGTCTCTCATACAGTTCTGCCTTTCGTCCGGGATGCCGGCTTTTAAGATACAGAGGCTTGTGGGCGAAGTGTATATCCTGTTAAACGAGCGCGAAGGCACGGAAGTCAGGGATGCGTCCGAGTACTCAACCCTGCTTAATGCCACAGCCCGCTATGACCATGCAGATATCGGGTTTGCCGTATGCATGGGCGACCGTGATAAAAGATTCAGTAACGCGATTACCCTTCTTAACGAGCACAGGAAAAACCTTGTTGAGGGGTTAAATTTTGTAAAAGAGAAAGGAATAACAGAGCTTGAAAACCTTCAGTACTTTGATTCTGGGAATAAAATAAGGGAAACTATCGTTGGTATTATTGCAGGCATGAGCACGTCATTTGTGAAAAACAGGAACCTTCCGGTTATCGCATTTGCGGATTCAGAAGGCGGCTTAAAAGTCTCATCACGCGGGAATTATGACCTTGTAAGGAAAGGATTGAATCTCGGAAAAGCCATGGGTCAGGCAGCAGCACAGGTCGGCGGGACAGGGGGCGGGCATGATGTTGCAGCAGGTGCTTTTATACCAGGGCAATCAAAGGATGAGTTCCTCAGGATACTTGACGCAAGGATAGGGGGGCAG
>JACUTP010000104.1 GCA_014859785.1 Candidatus Methanoperedentaceae archaeon
GGGATACGCCAGACGAAAGCCGTGTACTGGAAATCGGTACGCACGGTTTGATGAGGAGGCGATGGTGAAAGCCATTGCTTTACTCTACTGTTCCGTCTTTGTTCTTTCTTTTGAATGTTCGTGCTATCAGGCTCATCAGCACAACATATAAACACTTCAAATTACATAATTACAGATTACGGAGGAAATTTTATGGAAGCCAGGTTGCCAGTAAAAGACATAATGACAAGAGGTGTAGCAACAATTGACATTAAAAGCAAAGTTACGGAAATGGCGGGAAAAATGCTGGAATTTGATATTGGCAGCATTATAATTACAGATAACAACTCTCCCGTGGGTATTGTTACTGAACGCGATATGGTCAAAAAAATCATCTCCAAAAACTTAAAACCCGATAAAGTTTCCCTGAAGGACTTGATGACAAGCCCGTTGATAACCATACCTGGTTCCGAAGACGTTAACGATGCCATGCAGAAGATGGTTAAAATGCAGATACGGAGATTGCCCGTTGTTGAAAACTCAAAACTTGCCGGTATTGTGACTGATATCGACCTTATTGCCATTTCTGCAGAGATGGGAAACATATTCTCAGACCTCATTGAAATGCACAGGGAAAGACTAATTTCCATGGAAGTACCGCAACAGATCCTGCAGGGCATCTGCGAGGAGTGCGGGGATCTTGTAGATAACCTCAGGTTCGTGAACGGAAAACTTCTCTGTGAGAACTGCAGGGAAACTTAAAACCTGCAAAATAATAATTTACACCATACAAAGGAGGCTATTGATATGATAGTGGAAGAGGTTATGACAAAAAATCCTGTCATCTTACATGATTCTGATTTCATGACTCATGCACGGCAGGTTATGAGGGACAGGCATTTGCGCACACTTCCTGTTGTTGATGAAAATAACAGGGTAATAGGGATGCTGGAGGAAAAGGAGATACTGAACGTTTATTCCACCAAATCCAATGTAACTATCGGAGGTTTCGTATCAGGGTTCCCGGATGTTTATCCCGGAATGGAGATGATGCACGCAGCTAAACTTATGATAGATGCCGGGTTCGGACGTGTGCCCGTCCTGAAAAGCGGTCAGGATAAAACACTTCAAGGAATCCTGAGTATTATCGATATATTCAGGAACATGAATCAGGATAGAAAATCTCACATAAACATCGGAGATATTATGACTACCAGCGTGAAAACATGTTCACCACAGGATAATATCGCAAAAGTCTGGATTAATATGATAGAAACGGGTTTTTCGGGATTCCCTGTTGTGAAAAACGGGGAGGTTATCGGAATGTTAACAAGGAGGAATATTATTAATGCAGGTTATGCAAGGATTCAAAAGGAGGATGAACACGGGACTCAATTAACCATGGCTCCGCCTGTTGAAAAAGTTATGAGCACGCCCGCATACACTATCTCCCCGGATAAACCATTGCAGGAAGCAATCCAGATTTTTTTAAAACTGGATATCGGCAGGATTTCCGTTGTAAGTGAAGGTAAACTTGTAGGGATAATCGATAGAAATGACATAATCAAAGCATGTATTTAGGAGAATTCCATGAATAAATCAAGTAATGAAAACGCATCCATACCGAAAAAAGAAAAACATGTCCGCGACAGCTATTTCCGGAATACGGGACCTCTGAATTTTAAATCAAGGATTTCCGAACAGCCGGGGGATATCATGACAATCTCATCGAATGAAGTTGTTACCATTCCTCCAACAATGTCCATAATCGGAGCTGTCAGGACCATGCTGGATAAAGGTTTCAGGAGACTGCCAGTGGCTGATGCCGGTACTAACCGCCTGGAAGGTATAGTAACATCAAAAGATGTTGTTGATTTCCTTGGGGGCGGAACAAGACACCTGATTGTAAAAAACAGGTATAAAGGAAACTTCCTTGCTGCAGTAAACGGCAATATCAGTGAGATAATGGAAGAAAATGTCGTGAGCCTTAATGTTAAGGATTCACTCAAAGATGCACTGGATACCATGATTAAGGATAATGTGGGCGGCATTCCGGTCACGGATGATGACATGAAGGTAAAAGCCATCATATCAGAGAAGGATTTTGTTTTCCTGATATCGGGCATAATGGCAGGTAAGACTGTAAAAGAGTATATGAGCAAGAACATAGTTACTGCACCGCCTGATATGCCAATCGGGAATGCTGCAAAATCCATGATAAAAAACGGATTCAGGAGGCTTCCGGTTGTGAGGGAGGATGTCCTTATCGGTATAATAACAGCCTCGGATATTATGCGATTCCTTGGAAGCGGGGATATTTTCGAAAAACTTGTTACGGGAAGTAATGATGAAATCTTCAGAGTTCCCATAAATACCCTTATTAAAAAGGAAGTGTTTTTCACTGGAACTGAGACAGACCTTGGTGAAGCGGCAAGTATAATGCTTGAAAAAAATATCGGTTCGCTCCCTGTGTTTGAGAACAGCCATCTGAAAGGTATAATAACAGAGCGAGATATTGTCAGGTCAATGACAGAATAGAAGGTGTTTTTTCATGAAAATCAAAGAAATAATGAGTTCACCTGTTTACGTGGTATCCCCCGGTGAGAACATAGCAAGGGCAAGGAACCTGATGCTTCGCCATAAAATCGGGCGGCTCGTTATTGTAGAGGATACTAAACCGGTCGCTATCGTGACAAAAAAGGATATCATGAAGCGTCTTGACCAGGCAGAACCCCATTGGCGGAGAAGACCGATCGACAATATCCCGATCAAAATTGTCATGTCTGATACCCTTATCACCATATTCCCCGATGCAACGCCTGTCCAGCTTGCTGAACTCATGATTGAAAATAACATTTCCGGTCTGCCTGTTGTTGACAGTAAGGATAATCTTATAGGAATTGTCACAAAGTGGGACATGATCCGGTATTTTTCTGAACAGGATTCGAAACTAAAAGTTGAAGACCTGAAAATAGAGCCTGCACTTACGGTACACAGGCATCATGCCATCAGCCATATTATCAACGAACTTGATTCAAACCTGACTGACAGGGCAATTGTCATTGAAAATAATGATAATCCTGTCGGGATAATCACAAGTTCTAATCTTGCCTTTACCTTAATGAAAGACAAAACCGGTGCGTTGCCCCATAAAGATATCAAGATGGTGCGTAAGGAAAGCACTACAGGCAGGAAACAGAACAGGTATGTAAGAGAAGTTCCGCTTGTTGCCGAAGATATCATGTCAAGCCCGCTCATCACCGTCAAAAACGACGAACTTGCAACCCATGCCGCAGGTATCATTGTAAGAGAGAGAATTAACGGGTTGCCTGTTATTGGCAATGGTGTGATGGGGATACTGACAGGAGAGAATATCGTAAAATCAATACTGAAAAAGTAGGTGAAACTATGAAAGTGAAAGATATTATGAAAAAACCTGTTCTAACGCATAAGGCAGATATGATTTCACATGCCATGGACCTTATGGATAAACACAACACAAGACGGCTTCTCGTTGTAAACGGCGGAGATATTGTTGGTGTGATCACAATGAGAAGCATTGCCAGGAAACTCGGCAGCTGGAAGACATCAAATCTCCCAGCATCTTCACTCCATGTTGCTGCTGCAACGACTGATTTATTTACCAGGGTTCTTCCTGAGACAAATCTCAAGGACGGAATAATACTTATGGAAAGGAATAACGGCATTCTCATAGTTACAGATAACAATAACGTACTTGGCTGGGTTACTCCTCATGAGATACTGGAAAATGCCTCTGTTACCAGAGGGTATGCAGGTGAAGTTATGGAAGAGCCGATTACCGTCAGTCCGGCAGAGCGCGTCTCACACGCACGCCGCCTGATTATGGATCATGATCTGGGAAGGCTTCCTGTGATTGAGAACGGTGTTGTTGTTGGAATTGTTACGGAAAGGGATATCGCAAATGCAATGATGAACCTGAGGGGTCTTATTTCAAACAACCTGCTTGATGAGCGAGTCCGTAACCTGATTGTCGGGGATATCATGACTAAAAACGTAGTTTCTATCAAGACAAATACACCGCTGCCAGACGTTATTTCATTATTACTTGAAAAGGACATTGGCGGAGTGCCAGTCCTTAACCTGAAGGATGAACTTTCAGGTATCATAAGCAGGAGAAGTATCCTTAAATACCTGGCGGCGAAAGGATGAGACGGGACGTCTCTGATTATTCCTCAAAACTTGATACCAGTAAATTGTCCGGACTGCTTGGCATCCCTGTACACAGGATTAGTGGTGCGCTGAAAAGGAAGACGCTCCAGTATGCATTCTCAAAACCTGAGCTTTTCAGGTTCGATAAGCCTGTTTCAAAAATTGAGGGCGGCACTTCAGTGTTTACTGGTACGTATGATATTGTGCGGGGGTTTCCAAAGATTTCACGCGCCGTGATGCTTGACCCGGCTCTCAGGCAGCATTTTTCATCCTGTAAAAAAGTGGCAGTTGAAGAGAAGATGAACGGTTATAACACAAGGGTTGCACTTGTGGGTGATAAGGTATTCGGGCTTACGCGCGGCGGACTGGTCTGCCCGTATACTACCGAAAAGGCGCGCAAGCTTGTACCCTTGGATTTTTTCCGTGATAATCCTGACCTTGTGCTGTGCGGTGAGATGGTTGGTCCTGACAGCCCTTATGTGCCTAAATCCTTATACGGTATCGAATCGCTGGAGTTTTTTGCGTTTGATGTGAGGAAGAAAATGACAGGTCAGCCAATGCCTGTTATTAAGCGGAGGGAACTTGTGGAGGGGTACGGGATAAGGTCGGTCAGGCTGTTCGGGGAGTTTTATGTTAATGAGGCGCATGCGGAGATTTCCCGCATTATAAGGGAACTCGGGAAAACAATGCATGAAGGTGTTGTGATTAAGGATCCTGATATGGTTGTTTCGCCTGTTAAGTATACGAGTTCTGAGAGTAACTGCTCTGACCTGAAGTATGCTTTTGAGTTCTATAATGATTACGGGAGGGATTTTTTCTTCGGGAGGGTGTGCAGGGAGGCGTTCCAGTCGGTTGAGTGGGATGAGGATGGGAAATGTCTGGAAAAGAGGTGTTTGCAGCTTGGTGAGAGTATCCTTTTGCCGATGGTTAAGACGATTAAGAAAAGGAAAGCGGGTGAGAGGATTGCTGAGGATGTGCGGATAAGGGTTATGAGACTGGAAACAGTTGCAGAGTTTGAGGAGTACCTGAGGATTCTGGGGGTTGATGCTGTGTTCGGGGAGCCTGAGAAAGTCGGGGATGAGTACCTGGTTCGGATAAAAAAGTTATACAAAAGCACGACTGATAAGACCGGGTCTATTTTAAACGGGGGGATGTGGAGTTAGGTCAGGAGATAGAAAAACCGGCGTTATCCGAAAAAATTTAAAATGAATTACAGGCTGTTAACGTGGTTTTATTCGCTTAGAATATTGTCCATCTCTAATATAAATGTTCCCTTTATATTATTGACACTTACATTATATATTCCCGCTTTTAATCCATAAACATCAAGCGAAATTTTTTCCTCAAAGGGCACAATGACCTGTGCACATATCGCATCAGCAGGTCGAATCGTTGTAATGTTGACGAAAAATGTGTTCCCGTCCTTTTCCTTTGTGATCGTATGGATATCAGTGCAGCTATCTGGTAAATAACCCTTAACATTGATATTTACCTGCACAGGAAAGGATTCAAGAATCATAATTTCAATATCTTCTACAGGGGCGTTTCCGAAAATAAATTCACCGGTGTCATTTTCCTGGTTGTCTGGAGGACCTGAGTTTCTGCCTGACATGGTAACTGCGATAATTCCGATAATTACGATGCCTGCAATAATTACAGTCAGGATTAAAATATTCTTGTTCATTTAATTTTCTCTTACAGGAATATTTATTTACGCTCATTACTTATTTAGTTATCCGAATGTTACGGATATCCACTCACCGGTATTGTGGGTAATAAATATCACGACAAGCGCTATAATAAGATGCTCTGCAACAACCCTTGCGACACTTGTGTTTTGTTCTTTTGCAAGGGTGAAACTCAGGATACAGAGAAGCAACAAACCCCAGATTATGCTTACGTAAATTGCGGTTTGCAGTTCTAAAAACAAAACAGGAACAAGAAATGTTAGTGCAAATATGAATTTAAAGAAAAATGTGGAAAGTGTTGCTTCCCATATTTCGTATTCTGAGTGTTTGCTCTCTGATTCTTCTGAAACATGGATACCAAGTGCATCCGAGAATGCGTCGGCTATTGCTATTGTAAGTACACCACCAATAACCACAAGTCTTGATTGGGTTCCGGCGTGCAGTCCGACCATTAGCCCGAGGGTAGTGATTATGCCTGATGTTAAGCCGAAACTGAGCCCTGTTTTGATGGTGTGTTTCATGGTGTCACTTGATGCCTCCAAGTTTGGTTAATGATTTTATTCACTTATGTAACTTTATATGTAACTATTCAGCCTACAAAACAGTATCGTTAGGCATATGTCAAAAATTCAGAA
>JACUTP010000105.1 GCA_014859785.1 Candidatus Methanoperedentaceae archaeon
ATTGCCCTTACAGAAAAACAAACAAAAATTATAGAACATATAATTTCAAACGGCAGAATAACAAGCAGTGAAATCCAGAAGATGTTTAAAACATCCCGCCAGGCAGCACAAGCAGAGATTCAATCGAAAAAGTAATTGAAGGAATCATACCAGTGTTATAAAAATACCCTGCCAATACGCAAACCTTATGAGTACATAAAAAGTATTATACGAAAACGTGATAGATAATACCATTGCAGGATTGAAAGTCGGAGACAATCATCCTGTTAGATTAATGGGCGTTATAAACCTCAGCAGGGAATCTTTCTATAAAGGTTCTGTCGTATCTGCTGATTCTGTTCTTGATGCCGCCCAAAAGATGGTTGACGAAGGTGCTGAGCTTATTGATGTCGGGGCGCGCTCCACGTGGCCCTTAGCAGAAACCATTTCAAGGCAGGAGGAGCGCTCACGCCTGATTCCTGCCATCACTGCACTTTCAGATATCGATGTGCCGGTTTCCGTGGATACCATGTATTCGGATATTGCAGAAGAAGCACTTAGTGCAGGTGCTGAGCTCATAAACGATGTAAGCGGTTTCACTGCTGACCCTGGAATGCCCGGGGTTGTGAAGGAACACGGCTGCCCGGTGATACTGATGGCAAGCAACAGCATACCGGGTGACCCTGTGGGCATGAATGCTGTCATGGATTCTCTTGACAGGATAATAACACAGGCAGAAGATAGGGGAGTTGACCCTGGTAACATCATCATTGACCCTGCCATCGGGAAATGGGTTCCTGGAAAACTCCCGCTTTACGATTACGAGACAATAGATACCCTTTCACGGCTGCGGTTTTTCGGAAAACCCGTGCTTGCTGCCATATCAAGGAAATCCTTTGTCGGTGATACACTCGGAAAACCGGCTGGTGAAAGGCTGTACGGAAGCCTTGCTGCCACTGCCATTGCTGTTCGAAACGGCGCACATATTATCAGGACACACGATGTGGCGCCAACACTGGATGCTGTCAGGGTGGCACAGAATACAAGGACAAAAATCCCGTATGTGGCATCAGGAAATTTCGAGGCGGAGCTTCTTGATATAAGGAAATGCGATGACGGGGTGCGGGTAATGCGCTCAATCGGCACAACTGGAACTGGAAGCCAGGTGATGAAAAACAAGACGGTACACCTCAATATACTGCTTAAGAATATAACAACGACAGAGGCTTTGATAATCAAACAGGAGATGCTGGCAAGAGGCGGGGATGCCGCACTTCCAAGGGAAGCTGTTTCCCATGAATGCGACAGCGTAAGCCTTGTTATTATGGGAACACAGCTTCAGGTCGAGCGCCTGGTAGCCAAGATAAGGAACCAGGTGAGGAACCTGCCTCTTATTGCTGATATGCTTCGGGAATTACTGGATAAGAAAGACGATACGGTTTTCGGGTATTCAGGTTTTAAATGATAATAACAAGACAGAAAGAATTTGACGATATACTGGGCGCCTTAAAGGAAGAGGATATTTTCATAATCGGCTGCGGGAAATGCGCCAGGAAACTCAGGACTGGAGGTGAACCAGAAGTCCTCGAGATGGAAAAGAGGCTCACTAAAGCCGGGAAGAACATTACTGGATTGACTGTTTTAAGTTCTGCATGCTCCATATCCTCATGGGAAGACGTATTATCAGGAAACCCTGAAATCAATAAGTCCGATGCCCTGCTTGTTATGTCATGCGGCGGCGGGGTTTCTGTGATATCAGGCGAGGCAGGGATTCATGTGTACCCCGCGCTTGATACCGAATCCCTTGGCGGTGTTTGCAGGGATGAAACCCTTAAGGAGAGATGCGGTTTGTGCGGTGAATGCACTGTCTGGATGTACGGGGGAATATGTCCTGTTATACGCTGTGCAAAAGGACTCTTAAACGGTCCGTGCGGCGGCGCAATGGATGGAAAATGCGAAGTGGTTGATCGTGATTGTGCATGGGATGGGATATATGAAAAACTTAAGGAAACATGCTCGCTTGCACTTCTCGAAACTGTTCGCGAGCCAAAAGACCATGCAGGGAAATACAGGGTGAAAATGTGAATTTCATGGAAACACTTGCCTCGGGGAAGTTCATTGTAACAGCAGAAGTAAGCCCTCCGAAAGGTACTGATACACGGCAGATGCTAAAAAACGCAGCACTGGTTGGCGGAATTGCAGATGCCATAAACGTCACTGATAACCAGCGCGCTGTTATGCGGATGAGTCCCCTGGCTGCATGCAGTATTCTCAAGAGCAAAGGATACGAGACAATAATGCACGTAACATGCAGGGACAGGAACAGGCTTTCCCTTCAGTCAGAGCTTCTCGGTTCATCTTCTATCGGGATAAACAATATCCTTGTAATGTCAGGTGACCATCCGGTAAAAGGCGACCACCGGGGTGCAAAACCCGTATATGACCTTGATTCTGTCCAGCTTCTGGGACTGGTGCAGCAGCTTAACAGTGGATTTGATTTTTCAGGAAATACACTTGAAGGCAAAACCCGTATCCTGCCTGGCGCTGTGGCAAACACGGAATTAAGCGAAGCTGCATTAATCAAGCTTGGGAAAAAAATAAGCTCAGGAATTCGTTTTGTCCAGACCCAGGCTGTATTTGATACGAATTCATTTTCAGGATTTATGGAACAGGTCAACAGCATAAGGTCAAAGTACAACCCTGATATGAAAATTATAGCAGGAATAATACCACTTAAATCAGTTAAAAGTGCGGATTTTTTAAACTCAAATATTGCAGGTATCCGGGTTCCGCAGCATGTTATTGACAGGATGAAATCTGCGAAAAATCCTGAAAAAGAGGGGATGGAAATAGCAGCAGGACTTATTGGCAAACTGCAGGGGATGTGTGACGGAGTTCATATCATGCCGATAGGTAATCATGAAAACACGGGGAAGATACTGGAAATGGCAGGAATATAATGAATACGCAGGTTGAAAACGCAAGGAATGGAACAGTAACTCCGGGAATGGAAGCTGTGGCAAAAGGAGAAAACATTGGTATTGATTCCCTTATCAAGCATGTTGCTGACGGCAGTGTTGTTATAATGAGCCGCAACCGGAAGCATGTTGGTATCGGGAAAGGGCTTTCAACAAAGGTGAATGTTAACCTTGGCACCTCGTCCACAAAGGTAGCTCCTGATGAAGAAGTGGAAAAAGCCCTTGTTGCTGAAAAGTACGGTGCTGATACCATAACCGACCTGTCCATGGGCGGGGATATCACTGGAATACGGCGAACAATATTTGAAAATACAACGCTTCCCATTACAACAGTACCAATATACCAGACCGTTGCAGAAACCGGACTTAAAAATATTACAGCTGAGGATATTATCGATACCATAAAACAGCAGGCAGAAGAAGGTGTAAGCTCATTCGTGCTTCACTGCACTGATAAAAAAACGCTGTTTGCCTTGAAAGACGACTGGAGGGTAATGGGCGTTGTATCAAAGGGCGGCTCCATTACAGCCGCATACATGATGCTTAACAGATTCGAGAACCCGTTTATTGAGAATTTTGATGAGATTCTCACAATCCTCAAAAAACACGATATTGTCCTGTCACTTGGCAATACCATGCGAAGCGGGTGCATACATGACACAAGGGACAGTGCGCAGCTTGGTGAAATACGGAAAAACGTTGAACTTGCAAAACGTGCCAACCACGAGGGCGTGCAGGTAATCATCGAGGGGACAGGAGGACACGTGCGCGCTGACAGAATTACAGAATACGTAAAATTCCAGAAACTCCAGGCTGATTTCCCGTTGTTTGTTGCAGGACCGCTGCCAACAGACATTGCTGCGGGTTATGACCATATTGCAGGATGCGTGGGCGGAAGCCTGGCAAGTAGTGCGGGCGCTGATTATCTGTGTTATATCACGCCGTCCGAGCACCTGGGGCTTCCGGGACCTGAACAGGTGCGGGAAGGACTGATTGCTTTTAAGATAGCAGCCCATATCGGTGATTCCGTGAAATACGGGGCATGCGAGCGGGATTTGAACCTTGCCAGGAAAAGGGCTGAGCTTGACTGGGAAGGGCAGATGAGTTATGCAATTGACAGTGAACGTGCAAGGGAGCTGGCGCCTGATGAAGGACCGTGTACAATGTGTGGTGATTTCTGCGCAATAAAGATAATGAAGGAGTTTGTACAGTGCAGTGATTTCAACAGCTGTACGTTATGATAAACCCTTAAGGCAAACGATTTTAAAGTGCTTCAAGGATATCCTTTCCCTCAATAAACGGGATGTTATAACGTCTGGAATATCTTATGGCATCTTCCTTGGAAAGCGCATTGCCAGTGTTATCATCAAGCATCTCACAGACAACCATTGACGGGTTTATTCCTGCCATCACGGCTAACCGTACCGAAAGCTCTGTCTGCCCGCGACGCTCATCCAGGAGGGCTGAGGCTGCCCTGAGTAATGCGACATGACCCGGCGACCTGAACTCTATTCCAAAATCAATTTTCTTCCCATCAAGTACATCACGTACGTTCTCCCCGATTTTATTGATAGTCAGTGTCCTGTCGTTATCAGATATTCCTGTAAACGTTTCCCTGTGGTTTACCCACAACGAGAAAGAAGAACGTGAATGTGAATCATAGGGTATGTCGCCTGTTTTTTCAACAATTGTCCGTAAAGACATGTGACCGTCAAGGGAAACACTTCTCAGTATATCCGAAATAAAAGGCAATCCCAGTTTATCGGCAGCCTCCGGGTGGATGGCAACACATATGAGCCCGCCGCCGTCTTTTCGCATGCGTACGATATCACCCTGCTTGACATCAAGAGCCGGTATTACGAAATCCGTTTCACCTTCCCGGTTATCATCATCGTACAGGAGAATCATATTTCCCTGCTTTATAGCTTTAATTGCTTTATCAAGTGTCATTCCAGCACCTCCACCTTGACCTTGCTTCCATCCTTGAAATCCAGGTGTTCCCTGAGATTAACTGGCGCAATAACCTCAATTATGTCTTCGGGATAATGGGTACGCTCTGGAATAATCACGGCTCCCTGGATGGCGTTAACTATTACATTAAAGCAGGAACCTGAACCAAATGTCCTGTTATGGTCAGTGAATCCCGAAATCCTGATACCAGGGTATATTCTTTTCCGCAGTTCAATACTGTTCTTGTCCAGCCTGATGTTCAATGTCCCGGGGAACGGGTCGAATCCGAGTTTTTGCCTGAATTGTGACATGTATCCTTCAAGGGATATGTAATACTGCCCTTCACCCAGACCTGTTATGACATGACCATTTAATACTTTCCTGCTACCGTTTCCTGAAAATATGCCCTGGTATTCATGGTACTCCCTGTTCAAGACATCAATACCGGTTTTTGTTATGGCAATGACCTGTCCTTCGGGGAGGAACTGTCTTGTTATAAGTTTTTTATCCTCAAGGCTTTTCAGTCGCCGTGCTGCTGTTTGCGGGCTTGAGTCAATATGTGATGCAAATTCGGATGATGATATTTCAACAGGATTCAGGTGGGCGCGAAGAAGAGCAAGTTTTTTTAATGATTGTATAGCCATGGCAACACCATTTTTGAGATGCTACTCAAATATGGTTTTCAGGGGTGATAAAACTTTTTATTTATCATATAGCTGCAGGATAAGAGCCAATAATTTTTAACATCCCTGCCCTGTTTTTAATTTTCTCAAGGGCTTCTTTTATTTTCCTGTCATGTATATGCCCTCTAATGTCAATATAAAATAGGTAATCCCCGAGAACCTTTTTTGTCGGGCGGGATTCGATTTTAGTAAGGTCAATACCGTTGCTTGAAAACTCACCAAGGATTTCATAAAGTGCACCAGGGCGGTTTTTTTCAAGATACACGATAATCGAAGTCTTATCGTTGCCGGTAGATGGCGGTGTTTTTTTCCCGATTACGATAAAACGCGTGAAGTTCTCGTTCCTGTCCTGTATGTTCTCAGCTATTATATCGAGCCCGTATTTATCTGCCGCTTCCCTTGACGCGATGGCAGCTATTTCCTTTGATTCGGATGCAAGCCTGGCTGCATGGGACGTGCTAAGGGCGGAGCGTACCTCTACATTCCTGAAATTCGTTTTGATGAACCTGCGGCACTGGGACAACGCCTGGGGGTGGGACATGATTATCTTTATATCCTCACGTCTGGCTTTTGAGAGAAGCAGGTGCTTAACCTGGACAATTTCCTCCCCGACAATTTTTAACTGGTGTTCCATGAGAAGGTCGAGAGTTATCGTAACCGAACCTTCAAGTGAATTCTCCACGGGAACTACACAGTAATCCACCTCGTTATTCAAGAGGGCTTCTACAGTATCAGGTATATCATCGTAAAACCGGAGTTCTCCTTTACTCCACTGTTTTGCGGCTTTTTCAGAGAAAGAACCTTCAGGTCCGAATGTTCCCGTAATCATTTGCCCTATATAATCCGGTTTAAAAGAAATAGTTTGTTGCATTTCCAGGGT
>JACUTP010000001.1 GCA_014859785.1 Candidatus Methanoperedentaceae archaeon
AAAGATGTTTGCCTGTACATCATTCCTCACTTTTGACGAGGTATACTATAAAGTAAACAAAGTCAAAGGAACTGACATAGCTGTGACAAACCTTGAGGCTTTTTTAACTATACCGAATCTTAGATTTATTAACGTTGATGACAGCGTGGTATGGAAAGCTCTTGAACTTATCAGGAAATACAAGATTCTTCCACGTGATGCCATACATGCAGCGTCTGCCTATATTGCAGGAGCCGAAATAATATATTCACAGGATAGTGATTTTGATAATATAACCGGTTTAAAGAGAATATGGAAATCCCAACCCTAAACCCGCATCGAAACTCCCTTAAGCTCCCGTACACCCAGCGCCGTATCAGCGAGAGGAAACGGAATATCCTGCTTGTGGTAAGGTCTGTTTTTGATATGTGATGCGAAATTATATATTACTTTACGCCGTATGTAAACCCCGGATTTTAACCGTACACAAAGGACTGGTATTTTAAAACATGGAACCATCAGCACCATCGCTTTTATTGGTCTTCCTGGCAGGCATAGTAACAATACTGAAACCGTGCTGCCTTCCCTTAGTCCCGGTAGTGTTCTCAGGCTCAGCAGGGCACAAGTACCGCCCGCTTGCAATTGTTTCCGGCTTAACACTCAGTTTTACCTCGATGGGTGTGCTGGTGTCTGCCTTCGGTGCAACTTTCGGGGCTTTTGCGGACAGTTTGCGCAGTATAGCCATCCTGTTCATCATAGGCATGGGCGCAGTGCTCTTTGACGAAGACATTAATATGGAATTCATAAAATTATCAGGCGCAATAACGCAGGGCATCAGGCAGCGCTTTAGCTCGGTGAGCGGGTACTCGAATTTAAATATGCCTGACGGAGGAATTGCAGGAGGTTTTTTCCTCGGCATGTCCCTTGGCATACTCTGGATTCCATGCGTCGGACCGATTCTTGGTGCAGTGCTTGCATACGTCGCTTCTGTTGGTAATGTTCCCTACGGGGCATGGATGTTGTTTGTTTATTCCGTGGGTATGAGTCTCCCCATGCTGTCCATAGCCTATTATGGTAAGAAAGCCACGGGCAGGTATAAGTGGTTTGTGATACACGGACCAGTGCTGAAAAAACTTTCAGGACTTATGCTTATAGTGATTGGTGTTATGCTGCTTTTCAATATAGACAAGCTGATAATACAGGTGCTTTCCCCCTATTTCCCGACCACGGTTTATGGGATATAAGACCCGATTATGCAGCTTCCTGTCACAGCAGGCGCAGGTGATGATAGAAGAGTTATGACAAATGGTAAGCAGGATTTATGCGGGTGTGTATTACCACCTAATCCGGATGATAGTATGACAAACAGGATGAGCAGGACAGCGTATCAAGAAAGCCTTCAGCAAAATTATCAACACCGAACTGATACGAACTTAAAACTAACTCACTGAGTTCGTTTCAGTTCGTCCTAGTTCGCTGTTTTTATCGCATGCCTCATTTTTCGGGGCTATGAAAATGCGTTTATAATTTCCTATGCGTTGAAAAAACATCCTGCCAATCCCCGGTCAAATCTTCACAGGCATTTCACCAACTAAGTTTTCCTGCCACTTTTATGCAGATGCCTGCACGTTTGAGGTAACCCCGTTATTATTATAATCTGCCTTTTGGTTTTGATTTCACAGCCATAATCATGATTATTCCAACAGCGAATAATATGATGCCAATCCATGCAAGGTTTATGGTAGGGATAATTTTTAGGGTCATGGGAAGAGTGCCGCCGCTTATGCCCTGGAAAATGACGTACACATCACCGCCCAGTAAAGCAAGTGACGGGTCAATCATAGGGAATGTCCCGCTTCCGCCTTTGCCTTCAAGGTATTCAGCTACACCACTTCCGATTTTCTTGCCGTTCTGGTAAACTTCAAGCTGGACGCTCTGGACCCGGTATGTGCCTGATGTGGTAAACTCATCAACAGCAATCGGGCTAAGAACCGGTTTATCAAAACCAGGCAGTGTAAAGATACTTCCGGTAACAGTCAGTCCCAGGTCGTCAGGCAGGGTTATAATCTCGCTCGGGAAAACAACCCCCATACTTCCGGAGTTATCGGTCAGTTCCACAAGAGTCCCGTGTCCTTCAATTGGGTTTAAGCCGGTAACCTTTCCGCTTATTGTTACGGTTTTCCCCTCAAGAGATGACGGGTCAGCAAGGACTTCTGCTATTGCGGTTCCCGGATAAGTTGCCTCTACAAGGCTCCTGGTAGAATAATCAACAACCTTAATACCGTAACCATCACCCACATTTAGTAATATGCCTTTTGCTTCAAGCGGCATATTTATCCTTTCGTTTGTATAGGTGAAATTAGAACTAATAATTGCGCCAATAAGTGTGAAAATCACTGCTATATGAACTATTGCTATACCTATCCCCTTCATCTTTACCCGCATGTTGCTGATATTCATGTAACCCGAAAAGTACTGGTATATTGCTGCCGTAGCATATATCAGGGACGGGAAGATGGATATGACCGAGATGGAGCCTATCAGTTTATATATTGGCGGTTCACTTACCCAGAACGGGCTGTTGTGGTCGAGCACATAAAAAGTATCTGTCCGCAGGAACATGGTTATTATTGAGAGACCTGCCACAATAAACAGGGTTTTTTTCTGTGCTTCCTTTTTTGATTCCTTATAATTCAAACAGAACCCGAGCGCCAGCAGCAGCAGGATTGTGAATGGATAGCTCCATAAGTTGAAGAAATTCTTGGTGTCAGAGGCTACGTTTACTTTAATGCCCTGCGTGATCTGGATAAATGCCGGATAGGATATTCCCCAGAAGGAGATGAACGCCAGTATAACGAATATAAGCAGGGTTATATAGAAAATGTTTGTCTTGTTCCAGATTCCTTTATCCTCTTCTACTTTATCAGGCTCTTCAAGATACCGCCTCATGCCAAGGACAAGAGATACCAGGCTGATGATGAAGATTAAGCTTAGCAGCAGTGAGCCTGTGGTAGCCTCCCCGAAAGCATGGACTGAATTGAAAAGCCCGCTTCTGACAACAATGGCAGCATATATTATTAAAATGAAAGTAACTGCAGCCAGTATGGGTGCAGCTACTGAGAATGTGGTTTTATTCTTCCTGTGAAGAGCTGCTGCATGCATAAAAGCTGTGAGTGTGAGCCATGGAATAAACGAGGCAGTTTCAACAGGATCCCATGCCCAGAACCCGCCCCAGCCAAGAACGACATATGCCCAGACGCCTCCCACAGCTATTCCCATTCCCAGGATTAACCAGGTAAAACGTGCCCACTGCCTGCCCAGTTCCTCCCAGCCATCCTCTTTTGTGAGCAAATACACAATAGCGGCTGCAAACGGTATGGTCATTGTTGCATAGCCTATAAACATGAGAGGCGGATGCACTATCATCCAGAAGTTTATGAGAAGCGCATTCAGCCCGCTGCCGTCTGCCGGGACAAAACTAAGGGGAACCTCTGCCAGTTCGTAAATTGACTGGAAAGGTGTCTGGATAAGTGTAAGCACTATAAAATAGGCACCTATTACCAGGGTTATTATCTGGGTTCTCCTTGCCAGCGCAGTGGCGTGCTTCGTTGTCTTTGCAAGCCATGCCGCTGATAGGAAAATCATCCATACCCAGAGCAAATACGTACCGGGCTGACCTGCCCATGTGCCTGATATTTTATAGATTAAAGGCAAGTCTCGGCTGGAGTACTGCCAGACATACTCGTATGTGAAATCGCCGGTCACGAAATAATATGTAAGGAGAAGGTAGGCAAATGTGAGCAGTCCTGCCACACTTATTATTGCAGGCGTAACCAGCTTATAAAAAATATTATTGTTTTTCAGGTCTTTCAGCAGCAGTCCCGCAATAGCGGCTACGCTTATCGCAAGACTGGCATAAAGTATTGTATTTCCGAGGGTTAACATATTATTTACTCCTTACCTGGTCCCTGACCTTTGTGACTATGGGAAGGAAATAGTTCGCATCCACAGCACCGGGCACCCTTTCAAGTACGTTATCATTCCCATCGAGGAAAAGCACATAAGGTGGATAGCTCACGCCATATTTACGCGCAACGTCCCGGTCGATATCCAGGTCCATTGCCACGAGAACATAATCTGTTTCCAGTATCTCTTTTACCTGCGGATTACCAAGGGTATCAGACTGGAATCTTGCACAGTACTGGCACCATATAGCCCAGAAGTACACTACAACAGGCTTGTTTTCCTGCTGGGCCTTCAGCAATGAGTCATCAAGTGAACGTGACCACGTAAGACCGCCAAGGTAACTGCTGTTTGTATCACTTAACTTGAATTGCGAAAGGGAAATATAATACGTTTCATATGCTATGGATATTATCAATATCAGCACAAATATCGATATAAGTTTCTTGGTTTTCATCTGGTGTTTCCTTATAGATTTGCCCTAAATATAAGTATATTGGGTTTGTGTTTTGCAGTCTGGTTTTTTTTATTTTATTTTGTGTAAGTATATACTTTACGATAAGTGTAAATGGGATTCATATTATTGGAAGTGTCAGGATTTTAAAGCCGATGATGAGGTAAACAACTGCCGCAAAATCCACGGCAATTATGCCCTGCAGTATTTCTTTCCTGTTCCGGGAACGTCTTTTACTAATAAGGTATCCTGCCCATATGGTAAAAAGGAACCCCAGTGTCAGGAATACAAGCTGGAGCTGGTTTATGGTCTCAAAGTTTATGGCAAATCCCCATACCTTCCCGAAAAGAGCTCCGGTTTCTGCTGTTATGAAAAAAATTCCCTTCAGCAGGCGGAAAGTATTCTCGGCAAGGTAAACCGAAAGACTGAGCGGGATAAACGCATATGATAATTCTATGAATTTATTTTTTGGTTGCGTTCCATGGAAAGATGCCCTTGCTGAAACGTACATTAAACCGATAGCTCCCAGTGTTATTAGTGCAAATATGATAATAGCCCACATATTCCGCCAGTAAAGTTGAAGGAAGGTTATAGAATCTATTGGAAGCGTTGATCTTACAAAACCTATTATGGTATTCCTGAACTCGAACCGCTCCATTCCCATAACGAACAGGAAAATGACAATCATACCGTGGATTAAATACGCCTCTGGAAGGTATTTTTTCCTGGAATGAATTATATCAGCACCCGGAATCCTGGGACTTAACCTGATATTTTCTTTTGAACAGGATTTTACACATTCCATGCACATGATACATGTGTTATTTCGTTCCATTGTCTGGGGAAACTCATCCACAGGGCATGGTTTTCCCGCTTCTGCTCCTACAATGCATTCTTTTATATCATGGTCGTGGCAGGTTTTCCTTGACTTGCAGCGAAGTTCTATTGCCGAGAGCATGGAAAATATCCCGAGCACGAGCCCGATCGGGCAGATGTAGCGGCAGAAACTCCGTTTTTCATAGACAATTCCCATAACAACAGCGAGTGCTGTGAAAAACAGCAGAAGGTAGGCTGTGCTTACCGGGTTTCTCGTGAACATGAAAAGATGGCGTTCTGCCGCGAATATGAACAGGAACAGAACTACGGCTATCCAGAGGTTGCGGTACTTTTCAGGATATTTTTTATTGAAACTGAATACTGACTGCACCCAGTCACCAACCGCACCTATCGGGCAGGCAAAACACCACAGCCTCCCGAAAAGTATAACAGTAAATGCAAGAAGGGGATGCCAGAGATCCCATATCATTGTAGTGGCAAAAGGATTGCTTCCTGGAAAGCGCAGGTCGGGTTCACTTTTCAGCCCGGAATATACTATAACCGATAGGAAGATTAAGATAATGAAGTTTAAAGAAGGCTTGAAAAACCTGTTTTTTACAAGGTTCCTGAAAAAGTAAACATCGAGCAGGTCGGGTTTTCCACTATTCTCCGGTATGTTCCTGTCCATATGACCTCAGATTAAAGGCGGGAAATATGGCAAAAGTTTTGCCTGCAGGTATTTATCCACTCCAAAGAGCAGCATAAGCCCGACAAGTATCAACATCAATCCTGAGAGTTTCTTGAAGAAATGCCCTCTTTTCACGAACCAGCTAACATGTCCTGAGACCTTTTTTCCAGAATATGCTATTATGAGCATCGGAATGCTTACACCCATTGAGTATACAACCAGGAGTGATGCGGGATAAAGGAGGCTTCCCGAGCCTGCCGAACTCTCAGCCACAAATGCAAGTACGGCGCCAAGTATCGGACCAACGCAGGGAATCCATATAATGCCAAGTGACATGCCAAGGAATAGCCCGCCAAAGAGTCCACCCTGCGGTACTTTTGCTTCAAGATTTCCGAGAAATGGAAGGTTCTGCCGCGCAAAATTCATTGTGGAACTTGTTATCTTAACATATTCATTGTTTATATCGTCATCAAACAGGACAGCACCCATTCCTATGATGAAAAAGATTGAAAACCAGCGAAGGTAATCGGTTACGTAACCAAAAGATGCCACTGCTGATATGAGTATTCCCATCAGCGTGAAAGTAATACTCATTCCGGTAACGATGGCAATCGGGCGCAGCCTGCTCCCCACAGAACCTGAGAGTATCGCAGGCAGGATGGGGAGTACGCACGGCGTAACCACTGTTGCCAGTCCTGCGATGAAAACCATTATTGCAGATGGGGTCGTGGGCATTTACTGATTGCATCATACAAGCGGCATTTATATTATCTTTTTCTGAATGAAACGCCTAATTCAAGCCAACGTATTTCTGGGTCCTTATCGCATCCCCAACACACATATCACAAAATGAACCATGGTCGTCAAAAACGCCTCCATCAGAAATAAAGCAATCTCTTATTGATTTGTGGGGCTTTCCTTCTGATACTACGCTTCCATGACTACCACAGCCGCAGTAACAGGGTATCTGTTCAAGTACTTCAGGGTGTTCGATTGCGAACTTGTAGGCATTCAGGGTAATTGGGTTTGTGTATGCGTAACTTGGAAGTTTCAGGTTCTCATCAACCAGCCTTGGTGCCAGTACCGGGATATACCCCTCTCTAACAGGACCGGTGCTTGTCGGCGACAGCCCTCTTCCAACGTACTGTTCATCAATTGCCCTCCTTGCTTCTGCAAGCGTCATAACTTCGCCTGATGCTCCCTGACCCGATGGAGCGCCTGAGTTAACAACATACGCAATTCCTGCAATCAATACCAGACCGATTACTACAAGAAGTGTTGTGTTACTTCCTTTCTTTTTCCGCATTTTTTGTGTTCTTATTTTTGCCATTTATTATTAACCTCTTTCCTATACTATTTCGTCCATTCTCATGA
Organism: Candidatus Methanoperedentaceae archaeon; assembly: GCA_014859785.1. GTDB lineage: Archaea > Halobacteriota > Methanosarcinia > Methanosarcinales > Methanoperedenaceae > Methanoperedens_A. Next base: position 7,275 of record JACUTP010000001.1, read on the forward strand.
TAAATGATTCTGTATCAATGTATCCTGGTATCCTGCTGATCTCTGTGCCGTTGGGATAGAGGAAAACGGATGCTGGAGTGCCCCTTATCCTGAAATCCCTTGTTTCTTCTTTCTGAGTGTTAACATCAATTGAAACAATAACGAAATCCTGGTTCAGCTTTGATACGGCGGTATTGTTGTTGAATGTTTCTTCTTCGAATTGCTTACACCAGCCGCAGGATTCCGACCTGAAATAAACAAATACCGGCTTATCCTGTGCGGCTGCTGATTCCATCGCTTCCCCCAGGTATGTGCCAAATGTCAGTTTGTATAAGGTTAATGTTCCCCCACTTTTTGTCTCGTCCAGGTAACTGAGTTTTGGTTCTATATCAAGGCATCCTGAGAGCAGGATGAACAGGATAAGGGACAGTAGTACCAGTTTTTTCAATTTGGATCAGCTTTACATTATGTGTAAAATGATATAAGGGTTGTGGTGAAGCGGGTTAGTTTAAAGTCACTTTTATGTTTAAATTGTCTGCATTTTAGATTTATGAACTTGAATAAGTTTATTTTTCAAGGCAAATAACTTCCTTATTTAATGAAGAGCAGATTGGAACTAAATGCGGGTCTTTAGTAAGAATAGGCATTTCAAGCGGTGCATCTATTGATATGATGATATCACCCAACATAACACAATCATGATTTTCTATTTCTTTATTTTGTATGATTTTTACCAATGATAGACATATTTTATCTACATCATTTTCTTTCTCAATTGGATGTATCACATTATATACATTCTCTAAAACACTCCTCTCTATACTATTATGAAATTTTTCACATCCTCCACACCCCACTTTAAATAAAAACCCTTCTTTGTACTTTTTTGGTTTAATATAAATTTTATCACATTTAATGACGCTATCAATGAAGGTGACATTTTCTTTAAATTTAGATTCTAAGCCAAATGTTATTAAAATACGAAGTTTTTGAATAATACTCCTTTCACTTTTATTAGGAAATCCCAGAACTTTCAAAATAGTTATCCAATTAGCTGCCTGCCTTTTATATTGGGGATTCTCCGTCATATTGTTAATTCTTCTATAAGCCATGCCCAAATCATTGTTATTATCGAGTAATAAGTAATAAAGAGAAACACAATCTTTAATTAATGTTCTTTTGAATTCAAGTATACTGAATTTACTTGCATGAAATTTTTTTGTTTTAGATAATTTATAATATTCGGATTGCTTTCCATCTAGTTTTTTAAATAATATATTGGTATCAACAAAAATATCCTTCGTACTAAGCGAATGGATTTTATCAATCTTCATATAATTGTGATATACCATCTAATGAACCCATTGGGTCAAGACCACAATTTACAATTTCATAAAAAATGGTTTCAGTATCATCTTCTGAAATATCGCCACCCTTTATAACATCTAATATTTTTTCTAAAACATCTATTTGTGGTTTTTGAATATCCTCGACATGTAGATTTTCGATAGAGGTTTCTAACAAGGAAACTAAATTATTCTTTTCATCATTTTCTTGAATTAAATCCCAATATTTATTGATGTAATCTGAAAAATCTAATTTGAATTGATGAAGTGTAATTTGTTTATCTACTATACTATCTAAATTTAAGTACAATTCATTAAGAGACCGCCTCATCTTAGTGATAAAAACATCCTCAAAAGTGTCCAACTTCTTTGGTTTATTTATGTGAGTATATTCCGACTTAATATTAATTGGATGGTTTGGTGAATAAACACTACGTTCCCCAATTAAACGCATCTTGCGTGCCCCAACTAAACGCATATGATCTTGCATCGATGGATGTTGTCCAGATATATAATCGATGTTAAAAGGACTTCTTTCAATTTGAATATTCGCAAACATTTTATCTCCTATTTATCTATGTTTTAATGTTTCGATTTCTTCCAAATGCTTTTTAATTTTATTCAATTGTTCAATAACATTATTTATATCGTAAATATCACATTCCATTATGAAAGTTTCTGTTTTATCCATATTCGGCGCATCTGAGAATGGATGACGCAGTCGAAACCTCAATTGTGCAACAGATAAATGTTCTATATCTTCTATTAAAGAGTCATAGTATTTAGTTATAATTGACCAGTCAAACTTATCAATCAAATTAGTTTTATAGGTATTCTCTAATATAAATTTTTCACGAAGCTGTTTTGATATTAATTTTGTTTTGATTATTTTACATTTTTCTTTAAAATTAGAATAACCAATTTCATCTGTAAAATCTGATAGTTCCATGTCTCTTTTATTAAGGATGGTTTGAATTAACTCTAAAATACTTTCAATTGATTTAACAAAATATTCTTCATCAAGCCCCGAAGACATTAAGAGGTCGTGTCGCATATCACCATCAACTTTAAAACCTATTTGACCTGCATTGAAATAAAAATTGCCACCATTCTTTTTTAACAAAGTTTCAACAATATTTACAATTTGATAAAAGCTCTCCATTTCTTCAAAATCCTCACTGTTTTTAATGTTGTTTGCCATATCAAACACCTCTATCTGCTTCCCAATATATCCGCGGTACTCGTTCCTTTTTATGACACATCCTTTTGATTTAAACTCCTTGATATACTTGTCTATCCTATTTCCTCGTCCTTGAAACAGCAAGCCTTATTATCCTATTCCTTCACTGTTGTCCTGCCTGCGTGTTTTGCAAGCACAATAGCCTCGCGCGCAATCTCAAGCCCTATTTCCTCAAGTACATTTGAAAGCACCATTCCCGCGCCTTCACTAACCCTTCCTGCTCCTGCATTCCTTATAATCCACTCAACCGGTGCAAGCGTTAAAACCGGTGGTACTGTTCCTGTCATATATTATTATCTCTAAATTAAAATTTACAGTACCTTAAATTAGGAAAAAGGAATATATAAGGATTTTCAGCCTGAAAACTCATTTCAGGAAGTGTTGTTCATAATTCAAGATGCAGAAAGACTGCGCTGCAACCTATAATCGCGCTCTTGCGCTGGCTGCTATGAAATCACGGATAAGTTTTGCACCCAAGACTGACGTATTGCCTGAATCGTAAACAGGTGCAATCTCGAAAAGGTCAAACCCGACTATATCAGGAGCAAGGCATGCAATAACTTCCCTAACATCCCGCGGCGTAATCCCGTATGGCTCTGGCGTTCCTACGGCAAGCGCAAACGCAGGGTCAATGGCATCAATATCAATAGAAAGGTAAACATGACCCTTAATAACTTTGCGGATTTCCTTAATAATATTTTCTATACCTGAATTAAATACATCCCCTACTGAGAACACTTTAATCCGGTTTTCCCTGACTTACAGTGCCGACTTCAGGACACTCTGCGACATAAATATCGTCCTCTTTGTGGATAAGTGCCGTGAAAGTGCTGTTTTCATAATAAGGATAAATGTATTATTTACGACTTAAAATTCGTATAGCTACTGGCTTTGTGTTGTATTCAGAAATTATTTTCTTTTTTCCGTGCTGAGAATCTCTTGCTGGATATCCTGTTTCATAAAAAATCCGGATATTTCCAGTTCATTGATGATGTCCTGGAGTTCACTTTTATCTTTTATCGGGCAAAGTTCATACCCTTTCTTGACGTATAGGAAAGTATAAACGCATTTTCTTATCCCCTTGCTGGAAAAATGAGGCATGTGATAAAAACAGCGAACTAGGACGAACTGAAACGAACTCCGTGAGTTAGTTTTGAGTTCGTATCAGTTCGGTGCTAATAATTTTGCCGTAGGCTTTCTTGATAATTCCGAGTGTTCCGGTTATTTTTACTTGCTCTTTTCTTGCTATTTTCCTGGCATCAAGGTCATCAAGCGCGGCTATCCAGCCATGTTTTTTGGCAAGTGTAATTACTCCAGCTTCGCCATGGTGTATCGTTTTAAGGTATTTTCCAAAATCATGGACTTTTTCTACCGAAATCCATCCGCCGTTTTTATCGATGGCGGAAATCATATCTGGAAATATTATATCTTTTTTTACTGTATGCGGGATTATTGCTTTAATTCCAAGACGGATAAGAATTTCCTGTAACAGTGGAAGCCTTTTAGTTTCTGAAAAAGCACTTAATACTCTTGTATCCAGTACAATCAATTCTTGCTCCCCTTTAAGGTCTCGTAATCTTCTTTTAACTCTTTGACACCTTCAACACCGAGCTTCGGGTTAATGCCTCTTTCAATTAGAAGCTTTTTCATACTTGTTGAAGAGAGACCTGCGATACTGGCAGCTTTGGCAATGGAAACTTTTTCCTGCCTGTAAAGTTCGATAGCTATCTCTTTCTCATCATAATCCTTGAGGAGATGGCGCAGACCGTCGCGTACTGCTTCGGCTATGTTGCTGTAAAGCCCTGCGTCTATCAGGCGCTTTATTCTTGTTTCAAATTCCCCTTTGATTTCAACGGTAGTTGGCATGTTAGGTCACTTGATTTTTAGTATGTTTTTTCAAGTTAAGTGGTTTTGGAAGGGCATTGTCTCCTTCGAATACGCCACGGAAATCATGACAAGAGCCATAGCAACAACTACACCCAAAGCTCTCGTAAAGTCATTCGACTCTATTTTAATAGCCATAAGTCTCAAAAATAGAATACAGGTGAAATAATTTAAAAGTTCTTAATAGAAAAAAGGAAGGGGACTAATGCCCCCAAATATTCAAACTTTTATCATTCCTGCCTATCAAAAATATGATTATAACCCCATATAATAACACTTATTAAAATGGTTATCGTGGCAACTTTTAAAAATATCCCTGTAAAGTTATTATCTGTTCCATCTTTGTTTTTGATATTTTTCAGAATATGCTTTTTCACTTTTTTAGCATAATATACTATCAAATAACTACCGCCACCTACACCAGCAAATATATATTTAAACCAGCCTTCTCCTCCTAAAAAGATGTCTAAAATTGAACCAACAACAGCCATGCTTACAAGAATTAGTATCGGAACTAAACATTCGTAAACAAGTTGAGTTAATTTTTCATGAAATTCATATATTTTCATAAAATCCCTCAATAATTGAGATGTTTAAAAAAGAAAGAGCACTTATTGTGCCCTCAAACTCTCAAGCGCCTGCACCACCATATCCCTGTACTGCGCCTCATTCGTGGAATAAAACTCCCTTGCCTTAACAGCATCAGGCTCTGCGCCACGCAGCTTATCAAGCCTTGCAAATGTCAGCTTTGCGGCATCCACAACCCACCTGTCACGGGTATCCGCATCCACAACCTGGATATACTCAGGCCTGATTGATGTAACAATATGCCCTTCCTTTGTTTCGTACGTGCTTGGCTTGCCGACAACAGCAATAAACTCAGGCGGCACTGTTTTCGCAAGAACAGCCGCGGCTTCGGGCTGGTACTGTCCTGCATACACAGTAAACGCGCCGGTCGGGTCAACAATGCGCCCGCGCCAGAACTGCGCATCAGTTCCAACATCCTCCTTCTCTGTAAGCGTACCCATCACAAATACACGGTTGCACTTTGCACCCGTGGGTGTGAGGAGATACTGCGGAGCATACTGGTCTTCCCCGTCCCGTGCCTGGAGTGTCGATTCATTAAACTCAGCGGCAAATACACGGTGAGCAACTTCCCTGAAATATCCTCCTTCTGCCATGGTTAAGCCTCCTGTGAAACGGGTGCTGTGTGTGCCAGTAACATGTTAATCTCTTCAACAACCGGCTCTTCATCTTTTTTGATGGATTCCACAAGAATGAACCTGTCAACTTTTGCTCCGGAAGCTATAAAATACCTGCCTATAAGCTTATTCTTGATCAGATCACATACAACTGCCTGGTCAAGAGCCTCGGTTGCCATATCCTTTGCCTCGTCAAGGGTGAGCCCTATAAAAGTTTCAGTCATTTCCCTGTTCAGCAGTATGTCCTGCACTTTTTCACCGTTGTCCATGACAGCTTTCACGCGCAGGTCATAAACTCCATCAACCTTGCCGTGTTCGCCGCATGCGCCTTTCACCAGCGCCCTGTTGCATTCCGGACACCGTTTTATAAGTCCTGAACCGTTCTGGATATCTACGATAGCGCCCCTGAACTCAACAGGTATCGAGCCGACATCAATATCCTCGTCAATAGGTAGTATCTCGCTCGTCTTATTGAACTTAACACTGAACTGCCCCTGGTATTCAGATGTAGTGATGTTCTTGAAAAGGTAACAATTGCCCTCTACAACATCAGGCAATTCCGCCTTTGCCCATTTTGTGAACTTTATTGTTCCGGACTCATCGCCGAGTAACCCTACCTGGGATATTGACTCGTGGTTACTTTCCCAGAGCTGTACAACCTTTGCACGAAGTGTAATCCACCTGCCGTCCTCATTAATATCAGACGCCTTCACCAGATGTGTTTCACGCGGGGTATAAAATTCAGTACGCGGAATATCATATTCCTTTAAAAAATAGTTAATTACGTTCCTGCGTGCTTCTTCGGCTGGAACCTTGAATTCGTTAATCAACCGGTTCAACCGGGTTTCTATGTCTTTTATCTCAACTTTTACGCCCATTTCTGCAAATCGGGCTTCTATCTGTGTTGCTATTTCTTTCATGTCTTTTCCTCAAGCCTCTTGTTTGGTTTTCTTGTTTGAGAGGCAAATCATACTATTACCTGTGAATATATAAAGCTAACCAGAGCGGGGTGAAAGTAATATTTACATTAAAAACCACAGATTTAAGGTATGTGCGCCCTCAAGAGGCGCAACTCCGGGTATCTAACAAGAGGCTTTGAAAGGTGGCGGCGCGCACATGAGGGAACCTCATAAAATCCTGGCTCGATTTTCCTCCCCACAATCCCAACTTCCCGGTCCTTTTTTACCGCCCCGCATCTCACACACCTGAAACCCTGTCCCTTACCCATGGATTTCATGCGTTTTCCACAGCATAACGGATTCCTGAGCACGTAATTGTCAAGGGATCGTATCCTGATTTTTTCAAGATTCAGTGTCCCGTCATTCACGCTCCCGAATACTGTGACCTCGTCCCCGGAACGGAGATGTCTTATAATATTGCGGAAGCCTTTCGTTGGCTCAAATGCAGCGCAGTCCATGTATGCGCCGTTATCAGATATCCCAAAAATTACATGCCCGCCTTCAATCGTTTTCGGTGGTTTGCTTACAATCCCGTCCAGTATATATGAACGGCTGTCCTGCACATCCCGGACATTTGCCCGGACCAGGTGCATGTCAGTATTCTGGTTTGTCCTGTAAACAACATGTCTTTCAACAGGCTCACTCCTGGTTTTCGAAAACGCATGCCTGACAGCTTCCTCACTGCCGCCGCGTATGCCAAAAAGAATAGGGTCAGGCGAGTGCGGAGCAAATACGATACTCTTATTCTCATAATCCACAGTGTCCCATGTATCCGGGGTACCGGCAGCATCCCATACCGAATCCTCATCAATTTTACGCAAAGTTCCACGATTTTCTATTTCCCTGTAAGCTACCAGTTCATACGTGAAATCAGGCAAACCGCACAACCCAAAACCTGCAGCTGCCAGTGCGCCGATAAGCCCCCTTCCGTTCTTGAAACCCTGGTAACTTATCCCGTGCCGCCCCATTAATTCCTCTGCCTGTTCGATTTCCAGGACATCCTGCACAGCCTGCATTGAAAAAACCCGAAGGTCAGTACACAGTTTTTCACGGGAGTCTTCAATAAAAACAACTCCAGGATTTGTATTCTCATCTGAAAAAACAGCCATCTCTTCAACGGTCTCAATGACAAGCGCTTTAACCTGGCTGGTATCCACATCATTTGAAGGTTCAAATGTTATGGCAAGGGCTGCATTTCCCCGGGTTTTATATTTTATGCTGGGGTTCAGGCGGATAAGAAGAGGGTATCCCGGAACAGTTCCGTAATTTTCCAGTTTTTCGATAAGCACCGCTGCAAGGTATGTTGTACACATTCCATTCCTTGAATCCGTGTCATCAAGTCCTATAATCATTGAAGGACTAATCTTTACCCGTAAATTAATAAATCCTTAGTTTATCCACATCAATAATAATCCAGGACATTTTATTCAGGGAGAGGAGACTTTCAAAACGCTTTTTTGGTTCTGAGATACTGGTATTACAGAATAAATTTATATACAGCATTGGTCTTTTTCAGCGTAAATGAACATTTTCAGCCTGCTTAACCCGGCAATACAGGAGGCACTGGCAAAACAGGGTTTTACATCTCCCACCCAGCCGCAGGTAGAAACCATTCCTGCGCTGCTCGGGCGGAAAAACGTGCTGCTTATCGCGCCTACAGGTTCTGGGAAGACGGAATCTGCCGTACTTCCTGTGTTTAACAGCATACTTGCAAAGAGCGAAGTGGAAAGAAAGGGTATATCCGTTTTATATATTACTCCGCTTCGCGCCCTGAACAGGGATATGCTGTCACGACTTGAGTGGTGGGGGAATGAACTTGGAATAAAAGTAGCAGTCAGGCACGGTGACACATCAGCATACGAGCGGCAGAAACAGTCCCTGAAACCGCCAGATTTCCTTGTAACCACTCCGGAAACATTGCAGATAATGCTTACTGGTAAGCGGCTTCGTAATAATCTCAGGACAGTAACCCACGTGGTTATTGATGAGGTCCATGAGCTTGCTTCGTCAAAAAGAGGGGCGCAGTTATCCATTGCACTTGAGAGGCTGGTTGAGGTATGCGGCGAGTTCCAGAGAATCGGTCTTTCCGCAACAGTTGGTAAGCCGCAAGAGGTTGCTAAATTCCTTGCAGGAACTGGCAGGTCAGCCCGCGTGATTGAAGTTTCCCTGATAAAACAGCTCGACTTTAATGTAATATGCCCCAGAGCCAATGATGAAGACAGGAGTTCCTCGAAAAAACTGGTATGTACGCCTGAAATGGCAGCGCACCTGAGGGCGATAAAGGATATTGTGGAAAAACACAAATCCACCTTGATTTTCGTAAATACAAGGGAAGCCGCAGAGATGCTCGGTTCACGTTTCAGGATGATGGGCGTTTCCATAGGCGTGCACCACGGCTCACTTTCAAAGGATGCCAGGATTGATGCCGAGAACAGTTTTAAGAACGGGCTGATTCCTGGATTGATATGTACTTCGTCAATGGAACTGGGTATTGATATGGGGGATATTGACCATGTTATCCAGTACATGTCTCCAAGGCAGGTTTCAAGGCTTGTCCAGAGGGTGGGGCGGGCAGGGCACGGGATAGGGCGGCTGTCAAACGGCACTATTATTACAATGGGTGCGGACGATGCGGCTGAGTCCTCGGCAATTACGAGGAAGGCTGCGGCTGGTGAGATTGAGAACATCGAGTTACACGAGAACAGCTCGGATACGCTTGCAAACCAGGTATGCGGTATGGTACTGGATTTCGGGGAACTGCCTCTTGAAAAAGTGTATTCAATTGTGAAGCGAGCCTACCCTTTCAGGCATCTTAAAATGGAGATGCTAAAAGCCGTGATACAACAGCTTGCTGACAGCAGGATTGTCTGGTATGAAAATGATACTGTCGGGAGAAAGAGGAATTGCCTGCATTATTTTTACGAGAACCTTTCTATGATTCCTGATGAGAAACGGTTTGAGATATTCGATATTGTCTCGGGCAGGACGGTTGGTGCGCTTGATGAGGTATTCGTGGTTGATTTTGCAAGACCCGGCGCGGTTTTTATCGCAAAAGGCGAGATGTGGGGCATTATCGAGGTCATCAATGAGAAAAGCAGGATAAAAGTTGAGCCTATAAGCGACCCCGGGGGTGAAATTCCCAACTGGACAGGTGAGGAGATACCTGTGCCGTATGAGGTTGTGCAGGAAGTCGGGAAGATAAGGAAGAAACTTGCGGATGATATAAAGTCCGGCAGGGATGAAGATGGGATTTACAAGGATTACAGGAATGATTATCCTGTGGATAAGGAGGCTCTGGGTGCCATCAGTGCCCTTGTCAGGAAACAGCTTACAAAAGGCTTGCTTGTGCCGTGTAATGACACTGTTGTTATCGAGCAGGATGGGACGACTATTGTAATCAACATCTGCGGCGGACACAGGGTGAACGAGACACTTGGGCGCGTGCTGAGTTCACTTCTTGCGGCAAGGTTCGGAGCCAGCGTAGCTATGGAGATTGACCCGTACAGGATAAAACTTGAGCTTCCGCGGATGTTCAGTGCAGGGCATATCAGGGAATTGCTTCTTAATACAAGCCCCGGGCATATCGAGCCGATAATCGAAATGACCCTGAAAAATACCATGCTCCTGAAATGGAAGATGGTTCACGTGGCGCGCAAATTCGGGGCGCTGAAAAAGGACATGGATTATGAGCGTATCAGCATGAGGAAACTGCTTGACGTGTTTGAGCATACGCCCATGTATGACGAGGCTGTGCGTGAAATTTTCCACGACAAGCTGGATATTGCAAGGACGAGGGAGCTGCTTGGCAGGATGCACAGCTGTGAGATGAAAGTGGAGGTTCAAAAATTAAGCCCGATTGGTGAAGCCGGGTTCCAGGGCGGCAGGGAATTGATGGCGCCTGAAAGGGCTGACAGTTCGATTATAGCTGCGCTTAAGAACAGGATTATGGAGGATAGGGTGATTCTTTTTTGCGTTAATTGCAGGAAGTGGCACTCAAACCGGGTGGTTAAGAACGTGCCTGATGTACCTGAGTGCCCGCTGTGTGAGAGCCGGATGATTGCAGCACTTAAGCCCTGGGAGGAAGAGGAGATGAAGGTTGTTAGGAAGCCTGATAGCGTGAAGACAGGAGAGGAGCGGAAAAGAACAGCACGGGTGTACAGGAATGCGGCTCTTGTGCTTTCGCATAGTAAGACAGCTGCGATTGCGCTGGCGTCAAGGGGTATCGGTCCTGAGACTGCTTCGCGTGTGATTCGGAAGCTTCGGGAGGATGAGGAGGAGTTTTACAGGGATATTCTAATTGCGGAGAGGAATTATGCGAAGACGAAACGGTTCTGGGATGGGTAGCATGCTATGGCGTCAACAAACCGTTGTATCAGTGATATGAAAGTCCAACCCCCATCTTGACAATGTTTTCCAACATGCCCAACGTCAGAGCTCACCATGCACGATAAAAAACTATATTATGTATTAATTGTAAAAGTTATTCAGGGTAACTATGGAATATACAAATATACAGGTTTCGGCAGATTCGGATGCAGGGGAAATAGCACCTATTGCAATGGCAGTACATGAATTATTAGGACTTCCTGTTACAATGCGAAGTCTTAACAAGAATGGGGTGCGGATTGAAAAAGGAAAGATACTTGATTCCGATTATACCGGACCCATACTTGAGCGTGTTTTAAAGGAAAATAAAACGCTGCGCATAATCCCGACCAGCGGCAAATACACCGGAATACCTGTGATTGTAACCCCGCTAAGAAACAAGCATGGATACGGTATTGCTGCCATTGGTGTGGTGGATGTTGTGGGGACGGTTGACCTTGGGCATGTGTTCAGTGATTATCCTGATGTTGTACAATCGGTGCAGGAATGTGTGAGGTCACGGATTGCGGCTCCCTGAGATATATTATATGACTTATTAATGAGACATAAAAACTCACAAAATACAAACCTGGGCTGAATTAGAAACGCTTATATAATATCCTGCCAGATACATTTTCAGTACATGTGACATTTCATGTAATAAATGGAGGATGGTTTGAACCTGACATCAAAAACCCTGATATACACACCTGATTGGGTGGTTTCTTTTGAAAAGGAGATGGCAGAAGATATAATACTTGGCAATAATGCCGGCAGGTCAATGCGCAGGTACAGGAGACGGTACGGTTTATCACAGGATACTCTTGGCAGCTTAATGAATTTACGGCGTGAATCCATTTCCCGTATAGAGAATGGTAATGTGACACCCACGTTTGATTTTGTGAAAAGTTTCATTAAAACCATGGCTTTGATAGAAACAATCAGGGTTGAAAGGGCAAAGAGTGGAGAGATGGATTTCTATTTTCTTGAAAATGTCGCAAAGGAACTCGGGGTTCCCCTCGAAAAAATGCCGTTTATAATGAAACTGGCAGTGAACAGTTATGATAAAAAACTTATGAAAATCCAGAAATCTTTGAAGGAGATAAAATATGGAAAATAATTCGGTTGTATGGCTTGAAGAGGTAGGGAAGGAGGATATTGGAATAGTCGGAGGGAAGGGCGCCAGTCTGGGGGAAATGATACAGGCTGAACTCCCGGTACCTCCAGGATATGCAGTTACAGCACAGGCATACAGGCGATTCCTTGATGAAAACGGTTTTGCAGATAAGCTTTTCAGGACACTTGATATTGATGTAAATGATGCTGATGCCCTGAACGGAGCTGAGAAAAAAGCTAAAAAAATAATACTGGATGGTAAAATACCTCCTGACATTGAACAGGGCATCAGGTCAAAATACGCAGAACTCTGTAAAAAAGAAGGGCATGAGGTTAATGTGGCTATTCGTTCAAGTGCCACAGCCGAGGATTTGCCTGATGCGAGTTTTGCAGGACAGCAGGACACGTTCCTTAATGTCAAAGGGGAGGATGATGTAATTGATGCTGTAAAGAAGTGCTGGGCGTCACTTTACGGTGCAAGGGCTATATATTACCGTGTAAACCAGGGGTTTGACCACAGAAAGGTTGACCTGTGTGCTGTTGTCCAGATGATGGTTGATGCCGAAAAAGCAGGAGTAATGTTCTCATCCCACCCGTCAACTGGAGATGGTGTTACAATTATTGAGGGGGCGTGGGGACTTGGCGAGGCTGTTGTTTCCGGGGTCGTATCCCCGGATTATTATGTAATAGATAAGGGAACAAAGAAGATTAAAGAGCGCAGAATTGCGATTAAAAACGTCATGCATACAAAGGATCCGAAAACCGGTAAAACTGTTAATCTCCCTGTACCTAATGATATGAAAAATGCAACCGTGCTTGAAGATGATGAGATGTTAAGACTTGTGGATTTTGCTGAAATCCTTGAGGAACTCTATGGCATTCCCCAGGATATCGAATGGGCAATAATGAAAGGAGAGGTTTACATACTCCAGTCACGACCCATAACCACTATCAAGAAAAAAACAGAATTAATAGAAAACAACCTTACTTCTTCATCGTCTTTACTCCTGCAGGGACTTGGTGCTTCACCAGGGTCAGTATCAGGGAAGGCGAAGATAGTTTCTGACGCAACTGAACTTGGTAAGGTCAAGAACGGGGATATACTCGTAGCGGTTATGACAACACCTGATATGGTTCCTGCCATGAAACGTGCTGCAGCAATCGTAACAGATGAAGGCGGTATGACTTGCCACGCTGCTATCGTATCCCGTGAACTTGGATGTGCTGCGGTTGTCGGGACAAAACAGGCAACTTCGGTATTATCAGACGGTATGATGATAAGCGTGGATGGGGAAAAGGGACTTGTATATGAAGGTAAGCTTGATGTTGTGGAAAAAAAGGCAATAAAGGCAGAGATGCCGGTTTCATTTGCCAGACCCATGCAGATTACAGCTACTGAAGTGAAAGTTAATGTTTCCGTGCCTGAAGCAACAGCCAGGGCAGTACAAACCCGGGCTGACGGTGTGGGTCTTTTGCGGATTGAGCATATGATACTCGGACTTCCAAAGCACCCGAAGCAGTATATCAAAGAGGGTAAAAAGGATGAGTATGTAAGCGAGCTTGTTTCCCGCATCCAGACAGTGGTTGATGCCTTTTACCCGAAACCAGTATGGGTGAGGACACTTGATGCGCCCACTGATGAGTTCAGGGCAATGGAAGGCGGTGAAAGCGAGCCAGTCGAGCCAAACCCGATGCTTGGATTCCGCGGTATCAGGCGTGACCTCATTGATACCGAGCATTTCGAGCTTGAGGTAATGGCATTTAAGGAGCTGATTAAGCGCGGGTATAATAATATCGGCATTATGGTGCCGCTTGTCCAGCATCCTTCAGAGCTTCGCCGTGCCAGGGAGTTCATGCGTGAAAAGGGGCTGGATATTGATAAGATTGACATAGGGATAATGGTTGAAATCCCTGCTGCGGCACTCATAATCGACCAGTTCATAGCCGAGGGGCTGGATTTTGTGAGTTTCGGGACAAACGACCTGACGCAGTACACACTTGCGGTGGACAGGAATAACGAGCATGTGTCGCATCTTTATAATGAGATGCATCCTGCTGTGATGAAGCTTATCGAGCATGTTATTGTGGAGTGCAATAAGGCTGGAGTGAAGACAAGCATATGCGGGCAGGCTGGCAGTTACCCGAAGGTGGTAAAGCGGCTTGTAGAGCTCGGGATTACGAGCATCTCTGCGAATATTGATGCTGTTGAGACTGTGAGGGAGATGGTGGCAAGGACTGAATTGCAGTTGATGTTGAAGGCGGCGCGTGAGAGGAAGGATTGATTTTATATGATATTTAATAGCATTACTTATGATTTTTTGATTACCTATTAATCATTTGATTCATGGTCAGTTTCCTATTTGTTAAAAAGTCTCCAGGAACCCTACCAAAATTAATATCACCTCCCCCCAATCAGTACCTTAGAATGCTCCACGTCATCATCCACCCCCATAAATCAAATCTCATCATCCTTCCCATAAAAGACAATGCAAAAGAGCCAGTTTTTTACGGAATCCTTACATTGAAGGAAACACCACTGGGTGCACGTCCAGCAAGGTTTCGTATCAGGCGGGGGGATAAGGAGGAACTGCGGGCACCCAATGAACTGATAGAACTCCTTCGGCTTGCCGATAAGATTCTTTTTGCTGAAGGAAATGAGAAATCAGAAGAAGGGTTCAAGCAAATTCTTGAGGCTTACCAGCTTGATTACGGTTACACAAACCCGTGCCGCATCTGCCTTGTTGAGGGGAAATTCACACCAATTGATAAGAATTCCATCAGTTACCACAATGAAAAAATATGCATTGTGTGTGCAAAAAGCGAACTGGAAAAAGAGGCAAGATTCCATAAGCTCGGAGCCATGGGACTTGACCGGCTTTACAGGATATTGCTCAAAACAAAAGACCTTGACAGGGTTATCGGGATGCTGACCCCTGAAAACATTGATGCCGGGCTTACAAGGTTTGATACTCTAAATGCAAGCAAAGTTGATAAGAAAATCATGGTAAAAGACCTGCCTGTTCATGATAAGTTAAAAGACATACTTCTTGGCGGGCTTGAGGAACTGCTGCCTGTCCAGGCGCTTTCTGTGGAAGCCGGACTGATTGACGGTAAAAACCAGTTAATCGTCTCGGCAACTGCAACCGGAAAGACGCTTATCGGGGAACTTGCAGGCATTAATAACATATTAAACGGCAGGGGGAAAATGCTGTTCCTCGTCCCGCTTGTCGCACTTGCAAACCAGAAGTATGAGCAGTTCACGAAACGGTATTCATCCATCGCAGCAACGTCTTTGAGGGTCGGCACAAGCAGGGTGGGATATAAAACAAAAGGAATCATGACCGCTCTTTCCTCAGGGATTATAGTTGGAACATACGAGGGAATTGATTTTATCATAAGGTCCGGGAAGGGAGGGCAGCTCGGCAATATCGGGACCGTGGTGATTGATGAGGTGCACATGCTGGAAGACGATGAACGGGGGCACAGGCTTGACGGGCTTATTGCGCGCCTTAAATCCACATCACCAGACGCACAGTTCATATACCTGTCAGCAACTGTCGGGAAACCCGAATGGCTTGCTGAAAAGCTTGGCGCGGGACTGATAGTTTTCGAGGAGCGCCCTGTTCCGATAGACAGGCATCTTGTTTTCACCCCTGAATTCACAAAACGGCGCCTGATTGAGAAACTGGCGCGAAAAGAATATGAAACAACCAGTAAAAAGGGGTTCAGAGGGCAGACCATAGTTTTTACCAACTCGCGCCGCAACTGCCATACGATTGCTGAGGGGCTGGGAATCAGGGCAATGCCGTACCATGCAGGACTGTCGTATAACGAGCGCAAGAATGTCGAAACGCGCTTTGGCAACGGTGAGCTTCCTGTTGTGGTCACGACAGCAGCACTTGCAGCAGGTGTGGATTTTCCTGCCTCGCAGGTGATATTCGAATCCCTGGCTATGGGGATTGAGTGGCTGACCGTGAGGGAATTCCAGCAGATGCTCGGGCGGGCGGGACGTCCTGATTACCATGACAGGGGAATCGTGTACCTGCTGGCTGAGCCTGATAAGAGGTTCGGGAAAGGTGAGTCAGAGGACGAGATTGCATTTCGGCTTTTGAGGGGTGAGTTTGAGCATTTCGGGGTGGATTATGATGAAGATAAACAACTTGAGGAGACACTGTCCAATATCGTTGTTGCAAGGACGCTTCCTGATATTCGGAAATTAAACAAACTGCTTCTTGGTGCTGGTGATATTGGTTACCTGCTGGATAAACTTGTGGAGAACGGGTTTATTGAAAAAACAGGCACAGGATACACGCCTTCGGAACTCGGATGGATTGCAGCATCGCATTTTTTGAGTGTTGGGCAGATGTTCCTTATTAAGAAAGCGGTGCTTAAAAACCGCCCGCCGCTTGATATCGTGACAGAACTTGAAACGCTGGATTCTGTGTATTTCAGCCATGCGGCACGGCTCGGCGAGGCGCTTGGTACTGACATTCCGACACGGGTTTTCGGGGCAGGGCTTGATATTGTGTTCTCGGCTGAAGGGTTGTCAAGGCTGCCCGGGAACCTGCAAAAGATTGCGCTCGGGTTTGCTACTGAGTTTCTTGCATGTAACTGCAAGGATGCGCCGTATTGCGGGTGCCCTGAGAGGAAGTTCTCGGAAAGGGTGGTAGGGATGTGCGCTGAGGGTCTGTCTGTTGAGGGAATTGCAGGTGAGCTTACGAAAAGTTACGGGGTGTATGCGTATGGCGGGGATTTGCTGAATTACCTTGACGGGGCAGCAAGGGCTCTTGAGGCTGTGGAGTTGATTGCTGGTGTTTTCGGGAAGGAAGAGTTGCGGGAGAGGGCGCGGGAGTTGAGAAGGAGGATGGAGGGGTGAGTTAAATAAGAAACAATGGTGACAGAACTACACGCACCCTTTTTGATACATGACCAGAACTCCAGGAGTCTTTACTTTTTCCGGGAAATTCTCTTATACCTTTGCAGTATAATATAATGCTGTGGGAATGTATGTTTTTCAAGCAATTTCGAAACGAAGGCTGTCTGTCTTACATCATAGCTGATGAGATTACGAAAGAATGTGCAGTTATAGACCCTGCAAAAGAAACAGGACAGTACCTGGAGGCACTGGAAAATTACGGTTCTATCAAGTATATTATCGATACGCATTCCCATGCCGACCATGTTACAGGTGCAGGAGAACTCTCTATAAGTACAGGCGGAAAAGTGGTGATGAGCAGACATGTGGATAAACAGCGCGCTGCCAGTGAGGGAAAAGGTGATGAAATCGGTATCGGCGATATACTCAGGGAAAATTCATCTGTTGCTGTGGCAAAAAAAGTTAGTGAGGGGGATGAACTTGAAATCGGGAACATTTCTTTAGAAGTTATCGAGACTGCCGGACATACCCTTGACTCGATGTGCCTTTTAATGGAATACAGGGTATTTTCCGGTGACACACTTATGATAGGGCTCTGCGGGCGTACTGATTTGCCGGGAGGCAGCACTGAAATGATGTATAACAGTATCTTTGAGAAGCTCCACACCCTTGAAGACGACCTTCTGGTTTATCCTGCACACGATTATAAAGGCAACATCAACAGTTCTGTCGGTTATGAGAAAATGAATAACCCGTTCTTTAAGCAAAGGAAACCCGGGGAATTTGTCGAATTCGTAAAAAAGGCATTTCCACCACCCAAAGGTTCTGGTATGCAGTGTGGTGTCATGGATACAAAGGCTGCCATTCAGGAACCTGGTGCTACAGGACCCTTAATGAAAGATATGTGTGTGGCTATGGAGAAGTTTTTCAGGGACTTGCCCCGTGACTGGAAAAACTGGAATGTGATGGATGTCAGGGAACTTAAGAAAAAACTGGATGCAGGAGAGAATGTCTTTGTGCTTGATGTCCGAACGCCAGGTGAATATAAGGAGTATCATATCAAGGGTGCCAGGAATATTCCCGTAAAAGAAATACCCGGGCGGATAAACGAGCTTCCGAAAGACAGGGACGCAGACATTGTAACTCAATGCGATAGCGGTTTTCGGAGCGCACATGCAGCGATATTCCTTAAAGCCTACGGATACACAAATGTAAAGAACCTTGAGCATGGTATTCGCAAATGGCTCGAAGAAGGGTATGATGTGGAGAGGTAATAGCTGTAATTAACAGTTTTCTATGAAAACTACCACCCGCGCTTTTGCAGCAGCTCATTTTCACCCAGCGTGCTGATTGAAATACCTTTCATTGGCTCACCCAGACCCTTTGAAATCTCGGCAAGCTTTGCAGCATCTTCGTAATTATTCACAGCTTCAACAATTGCAGATGCCATCTTTTCAGGATTGTCGGACTTGAAAATACCCGAACCCACAAACACACCGTCAACACCCATTCGCATCATGAGTGCAGCGTCTGCCGGGGTTGCAATACCGCCTGCTGCAAAATTCACAACCGGAAGCCTCTGGAGTTTCGCCGTTTCCCTGACAAGCTCAATTGGTGCTTCAATCTGGCGCGCAAATGCTACCAGTTCATCTGAATCCTTGCCCTTAAGTTCCCTTATTGCACCCATTATATGGCGCATGTGCCTGACAGCTTCTTTCACGTCACCTGTCCCGGCTTCTCCTTTTGTCCTTATCATGGCAGCACCCTCGTTAATTCGCCTGAGAGCCTCGCCAAGGTCGCGTGCTCCGCACACGAAAGGAATGGTAAATTTCGTCTTGTCGATATGGTACTTTTCATCAGCCGGCGTGAGTACTTCTGACTCGTCGACCATGTCAACCCCAAGTGCCTGGAGGATATCAGCCTCTACAAAATGACCTATTCTTGCTTTTGCCATTACGGGAATGGTCACAGAATCAATAATCGCCAAAATAACTGCCGGGTCTGCCATTCTTGCTACCCCGCCTGCTTTCCTGATATCCGCAGGAACCATATGTAATGCCATTACCGCAACAGCGCCGGCATTTTCAGCTATGTGAGCCTCTTCAGGTGTGGTAACGTCCATAATTACACCGCCTTTTTGCATCTTTGCAAAACCCCGCTTTAACAGTTCAGTGCCATGTCTTAAATTTTCAAGCTTCATAACCTTCCCTTCATGATAATAAAGGATATTATACTTTGTCTTTATGGGCTTTATCTTTATCCGTAGGAAAGACGCATTCCTAAATGGTTTATAAATAATGGAAATATTGGGCGTATTTGAGTCAACCAGAATACATAAAGAAGAAATCCAATTAGGTTTTTGACTTAAGAATCTATCTGTTTTTTAGCCATAACCTGATTTAATAAAAAGCGCGTCAGATATCGAGACTTTTTAATTTCTTCTGGTTTCCATCAAAAAACCAAAAAATACAGTGCACTAAACGCTAAAATTCCAACGTTTCCTCATCCATCTCCAACTAATGGCACAAACATTATATCTATTACTGTTATATTAGTATTTTTATGTAATACAATGACGCAAAAAAATGAGGTTGCCAGTAAAAAATAAAAAGTCTCACTTTTTAAATATTAATGTAAATCAAAACAATATCCTGCAACGGGACTATGCCAAACTAAAGCCATATACTGGAAATCCGCACCTGCGGTTTGATGAGGAGGTAGTGGCGAGAGTCACTTCTTTAGTCCTGGATGGCAGGAGGCTAGTGCACCTGTTAAGGCTGGTTAATAAACTCGCATGGGTTCAAGTGCGCTTTATCCTGTTAAATATCACGCCCCGAATATCCCCTCAAGATACTTCCTCTCAGCTTCCAGCTCTTTAGTTTTATCCTGTTTTGAAAGCTGTCTTCCGTACACCTTGTCATCAATCTCAATGGTAAGGTCGCCGTCATACCCGGTATCCCTGAGAGCCATGAGTATCCCCCTCATATTATCTTTCATGTGAAGGGGATAGTGCGGCTTGCCGTCATGGGGCGCACCGGCATGGACATTGGTTATCCTTGCGCCAAGCTGTTCCACAAAAGATATGGCGTTTTCTGGTGATTCAATAAAAGCATGCACAACGTCAAACGTGAAATAAATGGACTGGAACTTATCAAGGACTGCTGTCATTTCATCTGGCGAGGAACACATGCTTGAAACAGAGGGCATGCTGTTCTCAAGAGCAAGCCTGATATCCAGGGCATCTGCCCGCTTTGTGGATATTCCAAGGTATCTCTCGAATTTCTGCCAGTCCTCCTCAAGAGGGGGACGGTTCACTGTTCGTCTCCCGGGATGGATTGTAACTGCCCGTGCCCCGATTTTCCCTGCCAGTTCAAGAGCCCACAGGGTTTCCTTTATTGTGACTTCACAGACATTTTCATTAATCGATGATGGGTTTAAATCCATGACAGGTGCATGCAGGGTGCAACCATCTGGCATCATGGACAGGGTTTCTTCAAGCATCAGTGTGTTTGCCGTGTCATTCCTGTTCATCCAGAAACCGGGAGTTTCTGCCCAGAACTCAACACTCCTGATACCAGCGTCCAGCAATATCCCCATAATTTCAGGAAGCGTGTACTCCCAGAGAAAAAGGGATGCGCAAGATATTCTCATATTGACTCCTTAATTATACAGTAATAATATTGGAATCATCCTTATTAATATCACCCAATCTTCTTTGAGTGGCGAAGCTCAACTGCAACTCCTCTTGCAGATTCTTTCATCTCCCAGCCCGACATGGCAGCCCTTCCGACCCCGAAAATCTTATCACCCTTAACAATTACCTCATCGTTGGGACGAATCTGCGGGTCTGCTTCAATCACTCCGGGTGCAAGAATGGTGCTCCGGGGTATGAAATCGCCAATTGTCACGCTGTAACCCTGCCAGTCACGAAGCATCATCCCTCCCTCAATTGTAAGTGCAAGCGTGCCGTACTGCGGGATAAGCGTTGCAAGCTGTTTTTTCTCCGAGAATAACTGGTATTTCGGATAGGGCGCCCTGACAATTCCGTCACCAGGCACGAGCATGCGCCCTGCGCCTTTCCCGAACTGGTAATCAGCAGCTACGCGCATGATGTCAAGTTTTGTCTCATCACCTGAGCGCTTTTTACCGTTGTCAAGCCCAAAAACCGCATCCTTAAGGTTGTTCAGGGACGTGCGCGCCAAAACGCCGTCATCTACTGTATAAACAAAACCAATGCCCGTTTCTTCTTCAACTGATTCACAGATTTCCCTGTATGCACCTTCAACATGCGCGATAATGTTCGTGTATTTATTCTTCTGTAGATACGACTTCAGGCATCCCCCGACCCATGCCCGCTCCTCTGCATCCCAGTCTCCTGTTACCGGCGTGTCATAATGTGCGGCTGGGTACATGAGTTCAAGCTCGCGCGGGACAATTCCCATCGGGGACGTAATAATTACCTCGTGGACGAATTTGCGGTATTTCCCGAGTGCATTTATGAATTTCTGGTGGGAAAGGGAAACGGAATAAGGTTTTTTTGCAGAGCACGGAAGCAGCACAAGGGTGTCAAGGTCAGGCGGGGTGTACCGTTCCAGTACCCTTTCTGCAAACCGTTTTATTTCAACCCGGTTCATAGATTCTGATGTGTTGGCATACAATGTGGCTGACCTGAAAACCGGCGTCCTTTTCTCGATAAATGAATATTCGGAATCAAGGAGGCGAAGCACGGCAGTCAGCCAGGGACGCGTCCTGCACTGGCGCTCAACGTATTCGCGAAGGCTTCCAGCCCTTACCTGCTCCCTTACGGCACTAAGCTCGCTTGAAAGTGCAAACGAGTTGTGGCGCGAAAGCAGTTCAGCGCGCTGTTTTTTCGGGAGTTTTAATAGCTTTTCAGGGACAGCAGCAGAGCACACATCACAGGGGCAGGGGAATTCATGCATCCTGTCAAGATGGAACTCCCCTGAAGTTGTAAGGTAAATATCCTGGTAACCCTTGATTACAGGTAACGTATCATCCACAAGGTCAGCGCCTATATACACAATCATTGCCAGGTTTTCGGGTTTTGAAAGTGATGGCACGTACAATATTGAGCCTGATTTTGTGTTTTCCCTGATATTAATTATTGAATCCACAAACGCACGAGGGTTATTCTCAAGCTGTTTTGCAGCGCCGAGTACGTAAAGGTCTGATTCCGGAAGCTGCTGGTAAAGAGGATGCACGACTAAACCTGTGTGCGCCTCAAGTTCATCGGTATTCAGCAGGGTTTCATCAGAACTCACTGAATCCGCAAGTCCTTTTACTATTTCTTCCCTTGTATGCAAGGGCGCTGACTTGTGCGGAAGGATGATAATTTTTTCCTGCGTCTTTTCCGGAATTGCGGTTTTTCCCCACAGGCTCCCGGAATCAACAATAAACCCGTCCTTTTTCCACGGCTGGATTATGGCAGGCGTTGATAATCCGCCGTCCAGTGACAGCTTTCCAATCCGCGCTGCTGCATCGCGGTGTGTTACTTCGAAGATGTTAGTCATAATATCTAATAATATTACATAGAAAATGGTAATTCAAGTACTCTAAGTGAGATGTTTATTTAAATGTGCCTTCGCTTTGCAATAAGCAAAACAATTTTAAATGTTGGGATTAACTTGCTTAAACGGCAGGTGTAGATTTGTTAAAGTCAAGAATGAAAGCCAATGAGCTCAATTTATCGATTTTGGGTTATATTGATTCAGCCAGCAGATAATGATATAATTTTATACTTTGTATGAAAAATCGTATTTTCATATTTATCTATGAATCATTTGATTCATGGTCAGTTTCCTATTCGTAAAGTTAAAAAAACAATGGAAGAAAATAAAGAAAATCAGCATCGTGCGATATTATTCAGACCCTAAATTAGGAACTATTTATGATTTAAGGTGGGAAACATGGGATAAAAGAGAAATTTTGCAATTGTTTAAGGGCATTATTGAAGGAACTTTCAGAAACAGATTTTATCTTTTCCGATATGCCTGACAAAGTGGTTGAGTTAAAACCTGTTGGAACATAAAAGGCTAATTATTTTCTACGACATCTATTTGTATGAATACTAAAGACTTAACTTAGGAGGTAAGGTTTTGAAAAAGAAAGTAAAGTTGCTCAAGGATATAATGACGAAAAGAATAGTAATGATACCTGCCACGCTCTCGATCAGGGAAATTACGAAGATTATGGCCAGGGAAGAGGTATCTGGAGTTGCTGTGGAAAGCCCAGAGAGAGGGGTCATGGGAATCGTCTCGGAGTGTGATGTGCTTTGTCATTTTGGAAAACTGAACTGGGAGCTTTTAACAGCGGAGGAGATAATGACCCCGCATGTAGAGGCTATCAGACCTGAGACAACTCTTGAGGAAGCTGCGGATGTGATGAATGAGAAACACATCCACAGGTTACTGGTGATGGGCAGGGATTTGAGTGAACCTCAGATGCCGGCTGGCATAGTCAGCGCAAGCGACATTGTTAAGGAAATTGGCAAGGGGAGTTTTTAGTTATTTTCTCAAGGTCTAAGAATAAATGGCTCTAAAGTTTTACAACACATTATCAGGCAAAAAAGAGGTTTTTGTTCCTTTAACAGATAAATTTGCTGGCATATATTCCTGCGGCCCTACGGTTTATGGTTTCGCCCACATCGGTAACCTCCGCGCCTATCTTTTTGCGGACGTTCTAAGGCGGTATCTTGAATTTAAAGGCTACACCGTCCGGCAAGCCATGAATATCACTGACCTTGATGATAAGACTATCAGGGCATCAAAAGAGCAGGGCATAAGCCTCAGGGAATATACAGATAAGTACATCAGGTTTTTCTTTGAGGATATCGATCTTCTCAGGATAAAAAGGGCGGATGTTTACCCCAGGGTCACCGACCACATAAATGAAATGGCGGATATGGTCAAATTATTACTTGAAAAGGGCTATGCTTATCGCAAAGATGGCTCTGTTTATTTTAAGGTGAGTGAATTTCCTGATTACGGGAAACTTGCAAAGATAGACATATCCCGGATAAAGCCCGGGGCTACGGTTGAAGCGGATGAATATGAGAAAGAAGATGTGCGCGACTTTGCGTTATGGAAGGAAAAGAAAGAGGGTGAGCCTTTCTGGGTGACTGAAATTGGTGAAGGAAGACCGGGCTGGCATATTGAATGCTCTGCCATGTCCATTAAATATCTCGGCGCTACCATAGATATCCATACAGGCGGCATAGATAACATTTTTCCCCATCATCAGAACGAGATAGCCCAGAGCGAGGCTGCGACAGGGCAGAAATTCGTAAGATGCTGGATGCATTGCCAACACCTGCTCGTTGATAATAAGAAGATGTCCAAGAGCATGGGGAACATTATTACCCTGAGAGACGTGATAAATAGGGGCTACACGCCAGAGACTCTGCGGTATTTATTCGTATTCTCGCACTACAGGTCAAGACTAAACTTCACATGGGAATCTATCGGACATGCCTCGAATACCCTTAACAGGTTAAATCAGTTCGTTGAACGGCTTAAGGATTATAATTCAAAATCCAAAAGTAATGAGGAAATAACAATGCTGACCAGCAGGCATGCGCAGCGTTTTGAAACCGAAATGGATAACGACCTTAACACTCCCGGAGCCCTTGCATCCATTTTCGACATGGTAGGTGAAGTTAATGCTGCCATAGAAAAAGAGGATTTGAGCGCTGAGAACGCAAAGGCTGTTTATGAACTTATGCTCAAATTCAATGCGGTTTTGGGCATCCTGACGCTTAAAGAAAAAGGAGTGCTCTCAGGAAATATAGAAGCGCTTATTGAAGAGAGGGAAAAAGCCAGGGAAAGAAAGAACTTTAAGCATGCTGATGAGATAAGAAAAAGGCTGGAGGATATGGGTATTGTGCTGGAGGATACAAAGGAAGGGGTAAAGTGGAGGAAAAAATAGCCCTTTTTTTATGCTCTCATCCCTATCCGAGATAAAAGAAGGACAATTATCGTAAGATTGATTTTATTTATGACCGCCATTGATGCTTATCATCCCCATGCGCCGTTCTGGACATTGAGCAAAATAGGTTCAATAAATGAAGTTTATCTGAAGCCCTTCAGCGCCTGCCAGCCTGGTTGGTATCCTTTAGACTCCTAAGCCCAGCTTCATGTTTATTCTGTTAATGCTGCCGTTTTTGGCTTGTTCTATAACGTGGGGTCATGGGCGCCTTATCCCTTCATTTCAAACTCCTCAAACCTCTCCTTCTTCGCTCTGCAAATCGGGCAGAGGTCTGGTGGTTCCTCCCTTGCGCAGAGATAACCGCACACATTACATCGGTAGACTTGAGCCATTTCTTTTCCTCCTGCTCCTTTTTGTTCCATAACGCTCGGATAACCTTTCTCATAATATTCCTGCGGGCGCCGCTCCTCTATCGGATCATGCTTTTTCTTCCCGCTTATCCAGTCATCGCTCACATACAGCACACACAGGCAGCAGCCGTACTCCTCAACATCAGCGTCGCGGTAGTTACAAGGGCAGATAATGTCCATATCATCTGCCAGCAAGCCGCTTGCTAAGCGGCAGGGCATGAAATATAGCCGTACCTGTGCTCGTTATCCCACAGACCCTGCAGGATATCATCCAGTTCTTCCTTGACCGGGTTGAACTGGTAGCCTTCCTCGTCAGCGATTTTCTTCATTTCAGCAAACATCACAGCAACAGTTCTCATGTTCCTCTGTGTGGATTAATAGCTTTGATTTTATTTTTATTGAGCATTTTCATGAACTCTCCTCGGGTTGCGGCTACAGAGGCAGATAATAGGATATGATAGCTATGACAGCACCTGTAATTGCTGAGTATGTAATAATCCGCCACGCCTTCCGCCGATCCATAGCACGGAACTCCGCCTGTTCTACTGTATCGGTCTTTCCGATATCAGGACTTAAATTGAACACCCCGTGCATGCCGAAATATGCACAAAAATGCATGCGCGCCTGAAGGAAACCTATCGCCATTATCATTGCCGGAATAAATATAACAAGCCGCCACGGACGCGGCATATCAAAATATATAAGCAGACCCAGGAGAATCACTGTGATGATTAGACCTGACCACCCTGCCTGTTTTCTTCTTTTAACTTCTGATTTTCCGATGTTACATACTCCGGGAATGTATTTATCTTGTACATGATTATTCGATATCCCATTCATAAATTAATCCACCTCTACCGTTATCGAATTCCCCTCAACTTTAACAGGATAAGTTTCTAAATCATAAGTCTTAACCTTTGATAAAAGCATGCCTGCATACTGGAAATATTTCATTAGACTTTCCGGTATTGGTTCCTCTCCAAAATCGGCTGGAACAGGGCCGCTTAAAACCTCGCCTGTAGTTATATCGAACTGGGAATGGTGCAGAGGGCAGGTTAAAATATAGCCCTCCAGGGTTCCCATTTCCAGGGGAGCTACCAGCTTATTTTTTTCCTCGTTTGTTATGAATGTTAAATCAGTAGTCATAATGAACTAACAATAATTTAGTTTTTAAACGTATAGGAAAGTATAAACGCATTTTC